>JBFMAS010000471.1:0-2591 GCA_040755575.1 Thermodesulfobacteriota bacterium | reverse complement strand
TGCGGCCGCTCGAGCGCGCCGCGCGCGACGCGGACGAGTGGGACGCGGATGCCGTCGAGCGCGAGCTCACGCTCCTCGGGCTCCTCGCCATGGAGGACCCGCCGCGTCCCGAGGTCCCGCGCGCCATCCGGACGTGTCGCGATGCGGGCATCCGGGTGCTCATGGCGACGGGAGACGACCCGCGCACGGCCGAGGCGATCGGCCGGGAGATCGGGCTGTACGACGTCGCGCCGCGGACCGTCACCGGCCGCGAGCTCGACGCGATGGACGACGCGCAACTCGCGCACATCCTCGCCGACGCCGAGCCGCTGTTCGCGCGCGTCTCGCCGGAGCACAAGCTGCGCCTCGTCGAGGCGCTGCAGGGGCTCGGCGAGGTCGTCGCGGTGACGGGCGACGGCGTGAACGACGCCCCGGCGCTGAAGCGCGCCGAGGTCGGCGTCGCGATGGGAGCGACCGGCACCGACGTCGCCCGGGAAGCGGCCGACCTGGTGCTCGCGAACGACGACTTCGCGAGCGTCGTGGCCGCCGTCGAGGAGGGCCGAGCGGTCTACGACAACCTGCGCAAGTTCATGACCTACATCCTGTCGAGCAACGTCCCGGAGGTCGTGCCCTTCGTCGCCTTCGTCGTGCTCGGGATCCCACTGCCGTTGACCGTGATGCAGATCCTCGCGGTCGACCTCGGCACCGACCTTGCGCCCGCGCTCGCGCTCGGCGCGGAGCCACCGGAGCCCGACGTCATGCGCCGCCCTCCGCGGTCGCGCCGCGAGCGGCTGCTCGATGCGCAGCTCCTCGCGCGCGCGTATCTGTGGCTCGGTCCGCTCGAGGCCGTGCTCGCCATGCTCGCGTTCTTCTACGCCTACTGGCTCGCCGGCCTTGGTCCCTGGGAAGCCCTGCCGTCGAGCGGCGAGATCTATCGAACGGCGACGACCATGTCGTTCGCCGGCATCGTCGCTTGCCAGGTGGGCAACGTGTTCGCTTGCCGCAGCAGCCACGAGTCGTTGCGGCGAACGACGCTGCGGCGCAATCCGCTGCTGCTGCTCGGCATCATGCTCGAGATCGGCGTCCTGGTAGCGCTGATCTACGTGCCGTCGCTCGCCCGCGCGTTCGGTCTCGAGCCGCTCGCAGCGAGCCACTGGGCGCTGCTCGCCGCGTTCGCGCCGCTGATCGTGCTGCTCGAGGAGCTGCGCAAGGCGGTCGCGCGCAGGCGCGCGCGGGCGTGAGCGCGGCCCGCCCGCTCGCCCATCAAGCGATGCGCTCCCAGTACGCGTCCACGCCCGCCTGGATCTCCCGCAGCACCGCCTCGTTGCGGGCGGGCTCGAACAGGTGCGCGAAGCGTCCCTGGCGGCGCAGGTACTCCTCGACCGGCAGGCGGGGGTGCGGCGCGCGCGTGTGCCGCAGCTCGCCGTCGCGGTACTCGACGAGCGGGAAGACGCCGGTACGCACCGCGAGACGGCCGATCTCGACGGTATCGGCGGGATCGAAGTCCCAGCCGGTGGGGCAGGGCGCGAGCGCGAGGATCAGGCGGGGCCCGCGGACCTCGAGCGCGGCGGCGATCTTGCGCGCGAGGTCGAGCGGCTCGGCGGCGATCACCGTCGCTGCATACGCGGGCCGGTGCGCGAGCCAGATCGCGAACAGATCCTTCTTCGCGGTGCGGTGGCCGGCGGGGCCGACGCTGGTCGCGGTGCGTGCCCCGAGCGGCGTCGTCGCGGACGACTGCTGCCCGGTGTTGCCGTAGCCCTCGTTGTCGTAGCACAGGTAGAGGAAGTCGAGGCCGCGCTCGATCGCCGCCGACGTCGCGGACAGGCCCATGCCGGCCGACGAGCCGTCGCCCGCGAGCACGACGGCCGTCACGTCCTCCTCGGGCGGGATGCGGCCCTTCGCGAGCAGGATGTCGAGCGCGTCGCGCACGCCCTGCGCGCCGGCGGGCGCCGACGCCATCGCGGCGTAGAGCCAGCCGCCGCGAAACGGCGTGAAGGGGTACGTCGAGAGCAACGACATACAGCCCGCGGCGTTGACGATCACGCTCTTCGCGCCGAGCAGGTCGTAGATCTGGTGCAGCGCAGCGAGCCCCCCGCAGCCGGCGCACATCGACGTGCCGGACGCGAGCAGGTGCTGCGAGGGAAGGTCCTTCAGGCTGCGGATCCGCGGCTCGCTCATGACGTCGCTCCGAGGCCGCGTCGCTCGGCGGTCGCGATGGCCTGCAGCCGGCGGACCTCGCGCAGCTCCGCTTCGGTGTAGAGCAGCCGCGGCTCCGGCGCGACGCCGTCGTCGGCCGCCTGCTTCGTCGCATCGGCGATCGCGTAGAGCTCCTCCGCCGGGAGGTCGCGGCCGCCGAGACCGCCGACGAAGCTCACGAGCAGCGGCGCGTCCTGCGCGCCGTACAGCGCCTCGGCGAGCTCCGCGTGCAGCACGCCGCCCTTGCCCATCGACAGGTTCTGGTCGATCACGGCCACCGCACGCTTGCCGAGCAGCGCGCGCCGCAGCGCCTCGCGCGGGTAGGCCGCAGGAGGCGCGGGCGGACGAGCCCGACCGCGAGGCCGCGCTCGCGCAGCCGGTCGACGGCGTCCTTGGCCTTGGTCGCGAACGAGCCG
>JBFMAS010000470.1:0-3250 GCA_040755575.1 Thermodesulfobacteriota bacterium | reverse complement strand
TGCGCCGCCTGCGACTTGTTGCCGCCGACCGCCTCCATGACGCGCAGGATGTAGCGCCGCTCGACCTCCTCGAGCGGCACCAGCTCGGCCGGGTCGTCGCTCGCGACCAGAACGTGCGAGCGCCGGTAGTCGCGCACCTTCTCGGGCAGGTCGTCGGGCAGGACCTGGTCGTGCTGCGCGAGCGCGATCGCGCGCTCGATGCAGTTCTCGAGCTCGCGCACGTTGCCCGGCCAGGCGTACGCGAGCAGTCGCTCGGCCGCCTGCGGCGAGAGCCCGGTGACCTGCTTGCCGCTGCGCGCGCCGTAGTCGGCGACGAAGCGCTGCGCGAGCAGCAGGATGTCGCCGCCCCGCGCGCGCCGCGGCGGCAGCGGCACGTGGATCACGTTGACGCGGAAGTAGAGGTCCTCGCGGAAGCGTCCCTCGTGCACCGCGGTCTCGAGGTCGCGGTTGGTGGCGGTGACGAGGCGCACGTCGAACGGGATCTCCGTGTCGCCGCCGAGCGGACGCACGACGCGCTCCTGCAGCGCGCGCAAGAGCTTCGGCTGCAGCGCGAGCGGCAGCTCGGCGATCTCGTCGAGGAACAGCGTGCCGCCGTTCGCCTGCACGAACAGCCCGGTGCGCGCGGCGCGCGCGTCGGTGAAGGCGCCGCGGGCGTGGCCGAAGAGCTCGCTCTCGAGGAGCGTCTCGGGCAGAGCCGCGCAGTTGATCGCGACGAACGGCCCGCGGCTGCGGCGGCCGCGCCTGTGCAGCGAGCGCGCGACGACCTCCTTGCCGGTGCCGCTCTCGCCCGTGATCAGCACCGACGCGTCCGAGTCGACGATGCGCTCGAGCAGCTCGTGCACGCGGCGCATCGCGGGGCTCGCGCCGACGAGCTCGCCGTCGCCGCTCGCGGCGTCGCGCGCCTCGCGCAGACGCCTCACCTCCTCGCGCAGCCGGCGCAGCGCGATCGCGCGCTCGAGCGCGAGCACGAGCACCTCGAGCTCGAGCGGCTTGGTGATGAAGTCGTACGCGCCGGCGCGGATCGCGCCGACCGCGGTGTCGAGGCTGCCGAAGGCCGTGATGACGATCACCGGCAGGTCGGGACGGTCGGCCGCAATGCGCGCGCACAGCTCGATGCCGCTCATGCCGCGCATGTTGAGGTCGGTGACGACCGCCTCGAACGCGCCGGCGGCGAGGAGGTCGAGCGCGTCTGCCGGCGACGTGGTCCAGCGCACCGCGTAGCCGCGCGGCTCGAGGCCGACGGCGAGCGTCTCGCACATCGAGGCGTCGTCGTCGACGACCAGGACGTTCGGCTTCACGCGCTGCCCGCCCGCGCGGCGTACGCGCCCGCGGCCGGCGGCAGCCAGATCGTGATCCGCGTGCCCCGTCCGCGCTCGCTCGCACACTCGATCCAGCCGCCCGCGTCCTCGACGATGCCCTCGGCGATCGCGAGGCCGAGCCCGGTGCCCTCGCCCGGTCCCTTGGTGGTGAAGAACGGCTCGAAGACGTGCGGCAGGTCCTCCGCCGCGATGCCGTCGCCGTGGTCCTCGACCACGACGCGTACCCACTCCCCTTCGCCGCCGCCGCGCGGCGTGGCGTCGACCCGCTGCTCGTCGACGGCGATCCGCACGCGGCCCGCGGACGGGCTCGCCTGGATCGCGTTCAGCACGACGTTGTTCAGCACCTGCTGCATCTCGCCCGCGTCGAGCCGGACCACCAGCGCGCCGGCGGTCGCCTCGAGCACGACCTCGACGCCGCGCGCCGCGGCGAGCGGCCGCAGGTTGTCGACCACCGAGCGCGCGACCTGCGTCAGGCTGCCCGCGCCGACCCGCGAGCTGCGCCGCCGCGACAGGTCGAGGAGCTGGCGGATCATCTCGGTCATGCGCGTCGCCTGCTCGCCGATGACGCGCGCGTGGCCGCGCGCGCTCGCGCTCTCCTGCAGGTCGGACGCGATCATCTTCGCGCGCGCCGACACGACGTTGAGCGGCGTGCCGAGCTCGTGCGCGACGCCCGATGCGAAGCGGCCGACGCTCGCGAGCCGCTCCGCGTGCCGTGCCCGCTCGAGCGCCGCGAGCTTGGCCTCGGTCTCGGCCGCGACCCGCTCGTTCGCCTCGGCGATGCGCCGGCACATCTCGTCGATCTCGGCGCCGAGCTCGCCCATCTCGTCGCGCTGGCGGAGGTCGAGGCAGCCCGAGAAGTCGCCCTCGCCGGCGCGCCGCGCGCGGTCGCGCAGGCGCTCCATCGGCCGGCCGACGAGCCAGTAGCCGAGCAGCAGCGCGGTCGCGCCGCAGGCGAGCACGACGAGCAGCGTCGTGGCCACGATCGCCGTCTGCGACGTGCGGACGAACGACACCTCGCGCTTCAGGTCGCGCGTCACCTCGAGCACCGCCGGCGAGCCTGCCTCCATGGGGACGTACCAGACGCGGCGCGGGTCGCCGTCGGCGTCGCGCAGCAGACCCAGCGTCCGGCCGGCCTCGAGCTCGTGCCGCTCCTCGGGCGTCAGCGCCGCATATCCCGCGGCTCCGGGCTTCGCTGCGAGGTCGATCCAGCGCACGTCGACGTCCTCGAGCAGGTCCGCGACGCGCTCGACGATCTCGCGCGTGCGGGCGGGGCCGTCCTCGCGCCAGATCTGCTGCACCATCAGCCGCACCGCCTCGCCGCGCGTCTGCGCGCCCTCGATGTCGCCCTCGAACAGCACGACGTGGTGGCGGCTCAGGTAGAAGGCGTAGAGCGCCATGACGACGAGCACCGTCGCCGTGAGCCCGAGGGTGATCTTGCGAGCGAGCTTCATGCCTGGGATCCGGTGCAGGGGCGGGCGAAGGGCGACGCCCCGGCTCGAGGCGGGTGGATCATTGCACGCCGGCTCGGCCGCGCTCCACTCCCGATCGCAGGCACCCACGCGCGCGGCTCCGGCCGCGGGGATCAGGCGACGCGCCCCGTGCAGGACGGCTCGCTGCCGGTCGTCAGGGTCGCGAGCGCCGCCCGGGTCGGACGCCGCGTCGTGAGCAGCTTCTCGCGCAGACGGTCGGCGTCGAGATCGAGCACGTCGCAGATCGACTCGAAGGCGAACAGAGAGTCGCGGTCGCGGCGCGCGATCCAGGCGCGGGCCTGCATGGCGACGCGCGCGCGGTGGCGCGGCAGCACGCCCTGGCCCGACAGGCAGTCGATCGCGTCGAGCAGCACGGCGCGCATGAGGGCGTACACGCCCGACGACTCGTCGGGCGGCTCGGCCGCCGAGGGGGGAGGCGTCTCCCCGTCGAGGAGGGCCGAC
>JBFMAS010000469.1:0-7888 GCA_040755575.1 Thermodesulfobacteriota bacterium | reverse complement strand
GCGAGCCGATCCGGCTCGCGAGCCGGTTCCCGCCGCGGCCGCTGCTGCTGCTGGCGGGCGAGAGGGACGCGGCGATCCCGTACCAGTGCGTCGAGAACACGGTAGTGCGCTTCCGGGCGGCCTACGAGGAGCGCGGGGTCGCCGACCGCTTCCGCTTCGTCCCGTACGCCGAGCAGGGGCACAACCTGGCCGGCACCAACCAGGAGGTGCTGGCGTGGCTCGAGCGCTGGCTCAGGCCCTGAGCAGCCTCTCGCTCGCGCGCTTGACGAAGGCCAGGTGCGCACGCTTCATCGCGGGCGACAGCGCCGGCTGACCCACCAGCCGCTCGAGCAGCGCGGCCGAGGAGAAGTGGCCGAACAGCAGGTGGTACATGCCGAGGATCAGCAGCGGCAGGTCCTGCTCCGGCCAGTCGACGACGCCCGGCGTGGCGAGCACCGCCTGCCGTCCCTGCTCGTAGATCGGCTTCAGCCAGTGGTCGGCGAGCCGCTCCAGGTACTCGCCGCCGTCGAGCACCTCGCGCTGGATGAGCTTGGGCAGATGCGGCGTGTGCCACAGGTGCTCGACGAGCTGCTCGAGCAGGCGGTCGCGCTCGCTCTCGGTGCGCAGCGCGGCTGCGCCGTCCGCGAGAAGGTCGAGGATCGGCTGCAGGCCCCGCTCGAGCACCGCCTCGTAGAGCGCCTGCTTGCTCGGGAAGTGGTTGTAGATGCTCGCCTGGTTGAGGCCGACCCGGCCGGCGATCTCGCGGACCGACACGCCGGCGAAGCCGCGCTCGGCGAACAGCGCCTCCGCGGCGTCGAGGATCCGCGTCGCCGTCGAGCCGGCCTCGACCGCGATCTTGGGGGCTTCGCTGGCCATCGGCTGAACAAACGTTCGCTTACCAGCCTGCCACACGGCCGGCAATCGCGCCGCGATCGCGTCGCGCGGGGCGCGGTGCTATCGCCGCGCGCCATGGCTGCGATCGCGCGAGGCACGTACCCGACCACCCGCAGCGCTGCGGCGCTGCTCGCCGCCGCCCTTTTGTCGTACGCCGGCGTCGCACGCGCGCAGGTCGTCCGGCTCGACGACGTCCTGGCCGCTCACCCCGTCGACCCCGAGCGCGGCTCCTCGGTGACCGAGGTGCTGCGCGGCGCGTCGGCGAGCGTCAACGTGTGGCAGATCACCGAGGCCATGCCGGCGCATCTGCACCGCGAGCACGAGGAGGTGATCGTCGTGCGCAGCGGCCGGGCGCGCGCGCAGATCGGCGACGAGACCGTCGAGCTCGGGCCGGGCGACGCCGTCCTCGTGCCGCGCGACACGGTGCACGGCGCGCGTGCGATCGGCGAGCAGCCGATGGTCGGCTTCTCGGTGTTCGTGCCGGCATTCGACGGCAAGGACCGCGTACCCGCTCCTGTCCCGAGCGCGGCGGAGGATGAATCCCGCTCCGGATCACGATAGCCTCGCGTCTGGAGGAGGACCGATGGCCGAGGCGCTGCTGCACGACGACGACCTGCGCCGCATCGCCGCGCGCGGGCTCGCTGCCGAGGACGTGCAGCGGCAGCTCGCGCTGCTGCGCAACCCGCCGCCCTACACGCGCCTCGAGCGCGCGTGCACGCCCGGCGACGGCATCCGCGTGCCGTCGGCCGAGGAGATCGCGGGCGCGCTGCGGCTGCACGCGGAGGCGGCCGAGGAGGGCCGCTTCTCGACCTTCATCCCCGCATCGGGCGCGGCGACGCGGATGTTCCGTGCGCTGCTCGCGGTGCACGAGCGCGACCGCGACGCGCGACGCGCGGACCTCGAGCGGCGCGCCGCGGAGGGCGACGCCGACGCGCGCGAGGTGCTCGTGTTCGCCGACGGCCTGCACCGCTTCGCCTTCGCCGAGGCGCTGCGCGACGCGATGCGCGCGCGCGGGCTCGAGCTCGACGCGGCGCTGCGCGAAGGGCGCGTCGGAGCGATCCTCGAGCACGTGCTGACGGCGCGCGGCCTCGACTATGCGTCGCTCCCCAAGGGGCTGCTGCTCTTCCACCGCTACCCCGGCGGGCCGCGCACCCCGCTCGAGGAGCACCTGGTCGAGGCGGCGAGCTACGCGCGCAGCCGCGAGGGCATCGCACGGCTGCACGTGACCGTGTCGCCGCAGCACCTCGCCGGCTTCCGTGCGCTGCTGGACGCGGTCGAGCGCGGCCACGAGCAGCGGCTCGGGACGCGCTTCGAGGTCACCTTCTCCCACCAGGAGCCGTCCACCGACACCGTCGCCGTCGACCTCGCGGGAAATCCGTTCCGCGACGCCGACGGCGCCCTTCTGTTCCGTCCCGGCGGACACGGCGCGCTGCTCGGCAACCTCGAGCGCACCGGCGCCGACGTCGTCTACGTGAAGAACATCGACAACGTCGTGCCGGACCATCTGAAGGCGCCGATCGTGCACTGGCGGAAGGTGCTCGGCGGGATCCTGGTCGGCCTGCAGGCCAAGGCCTTCGCGGCGCTCGCGCGGCTCGAGCACGACGGCGGCGAGGATGCGATCGCCGGCGCGACGCGGCTCCTCGAGCGCGACCTCGACGTCGCGCCGCCCCGGGATTTCGCCGCGTGGCCGCTCGAGCGCCGGCGCGGCTGGGCGACGGGCAAGATCGACCGCCCGCTGCGCGTCTGCGGCATGGTGCGCTGCGCCGGGGACCCGGGCGGCGGGCCGTTCTGGGTGCGAAGCCGCAGCGGCGAGGAGAGCCGGCAGATCGTCGAGACCGCCCAGGTCGACGGCAACGACCCGCAGCAGCGCGCCCTGCTCGGCACGTCGACCCACTTCAATCCGGTCGACCTGGTCTGCGGGCTGCGCGACCACCGCGGACACGGGTACCGGCTGCGCGAGCACGTCGACCCGGACGCGGTGTTCATCAGCGAGAAGTCCTTCGGGGGCGCAAAGCTGCGCGCGCTCGAGCACCCCGGGCTGTGGAACGGCTCGATGGCGGACTGGAACACGGTCTTCGTCGAGGTGCCGCCCGAGACCTTCAACCCTGTGAAGACGGTCAACGACCTGCTGTCCCCCCGCCATCAGTGAAGGAGGACCCCGGGCTGGCCTCGCTCGCCGGGCGGCTCCGGCACGTCGCCCGGTGCTGGCAGGCCCGTCGATGCTCGGTTATTCGGGGGTGGCGATGCGCAGCATGATCGTGACGGGCGGGGCCGGCTTCATCGGCGCGAACTTCGTCCGCCTGGCGCTCGCGCGCACCGAGGCGCGCGTCGTGGTGCTCGACAAGCTCACCTACGCGGGCAACCTCGAGAGCCTGCACGACGTCGAGCACGACCCGCGCTTCGCGTTCGTGCGCGGCGACATCGCCGACCGCACGCTCGTCGAGCGCCTGCTGCGCGAGCACCGCCCGTCCTGGATCGTCAACTTCGCCGCCGAGTCGCACGTCGACCGCTCGATCGACGGGCCGCGTGCCTTCGTCGAGACCAACACCGTCGGCACCTTCGAGCTGCTCGAGGCGTCGCGGCGCTGGCTCGCCGAGGCCGGCGAGGCGGCGCGGCGCGAGTTCCGCTTCCTGCACGTGTCGACCGACGAGGTCTACGGCAGCCTCGGCGAGACCGGCTCCTTCTCGGAGACGACGCCCTACGCGCCGAACTCGCCGTACTCGGCGTCGAAGGCCGCGGCCGACCACCTGGTGCGCGCGTACCACGAGACCTACGGCCTGCCGACGCTGATCACCAACTGCTCGAACAACTACGGCCCGTACCAGTATCCCGAGAAGCTGATCCCGCTCGTGCTGCTGAACGCGATCGAGGGCCGCACCCTGCCGATCTACGGCGACGGCGGGAACGTGCGCGACTGGCTCTACGTCGAGGACCACTGCGACGGCATCCTGCGCGTGCTCGAAGCCGGCGTGCCGGGTGACAAGTACAACATCGGCGGGCACGGCGAGATGACCAACCTCGCCCTGGTCGACCGCTTGTGCGCGCTGCTCGACGACCTGCTGCCCGCGCGCGACAACCCGGCGCTCGCCTCGCGCCGCCTCACGAGCTACGCCGCCCTGAAGCGCTTCGTCCCCGACCGCCCCGGACACGACCGGCGCTACGCGATCGACAGCCGCAAGATCGCCCGCGAGCTCGGCTGGAAGCCCGCGCACGACGTCGACGCGGGCCTCGCCGCGACCGTGCGCTGGTACCTCGACAACCGGGCGTGGTGCGACGCGGTACAGGCCGGCAAGTACCGCCGCGAGCGGCTCGGGATCGTCGCCGGGACGGACGGGGCGCGATGAGCCCACGGGACGCGACGCGCGGCGGCGTGAATCGCCCCGCGCCCGGCAGCGAGATCAAGGGCATCCTGCTCGCCGGCGGCTCGGGCACCCGCCTCTACCCGGTGACGCGCGCCAACTCGAAGCAGCTCCTGCCGATCTACGACAAGCCGATGATCTACTACCCGCTCGCGACGCTGATGCTCGCGGGCATCCGCGACGTGCTCGTGATCACGACGCCGCACGAGCAGGAGGCGTTTCGCCGCCTGCTCGAGGACGGCAGCGAGGTCGGCCTGCGGATCCGCTACGCCGTGCAGCCGCGTCCCGAGGGGCTCGCGCAGTCGTTCGTCATCGGGCGCGAGTTCGTCGGCCGCTCACGGGTCGCGCTGGCGCTCGGCGACAACGTCTTCCACGGGCACGGCTTCGCCGACTACCTGCGCATCGCCGCCGAGCGCGAGAGCGGTGCGACGGTGTTCGGCTACTGGGTGCGCGATCCCGAGCGCTACGGCGTCGTCGAGTTCGGGCCCGACGGGCGCGCGATCGGCCTCGAGGAGAAGCCGGCCCAGCCGCGGTCGTCGTACGCCGTGACCGGACTCTACTTCTACGACAACCGCGTGCTCGAGGTCGCCGCGGGGCTCGAGCCGTCGGCGCGCGGCGAGCTCGAGATCACCGACGTCAACCTCGACTACCTGCGGCGCGGCGAGCTGCATGTCGAGAAGCTCGGACGCGGCATCGCCTGGCTCGACACCGGCACGCACGAGGCGCTCCTGCAGGCTGCGAACTTCATCCAGGCGATCGAGGAGCGACAGGGGCTCAAGGTCGCATGCATCGAGGAGATCGCGCTGCGGATGGGCTACATCACGGCGCAGGACGTCGAGCGCATCGCGCGCGGCATGCGCAACACGGGCTACGGGCAGTACCTGCTGCGCATCCTCGAGCAGGAGGCCTGAGGCGGTGAACGTGATCCGCACCGAGCTGTCCGGCGTCCTGGTCGTGGAGCCGAAGGTGCACCGCGACGCGCGCGGCTTCTTCGTCGAGACCTTCCAGGCGCAGCGCTACGCCGACGCGGGGATCCGGGCGACCTTCGTGCAGGACAACCACTCGTGCTCGGTGCGCGGCACGCTGCGCGGCCTGCACGCGCAGCTCGAGCGCCCGCAGGCGAAGCTCGTACGCGTGCTGCGCGGCGCGATCTGGGACGTCGTGGTCGACGTGCGGCGCGGCTCGCCCACCTTCAAGCGCTGGATCGGAGTCGAGCTGACGGAGGACAACTTCCGCCAGATCTACGTGCCGATCGGCTTCGCGCACGGCTTCTGCGTGACGAGCGACGTCGCCGAGGTCGAGTACAAGTGCAGCGACTACTACCAGGCCGGCGACGAGCTGGGGCTCGCGTGGGACGACCCGGAGATCGGCGTGCGCTGGCCCGTCGAGGAGCCCCTGCTGTCGGACAAGGACCGCGCGGGACGGCGGCTCGCCGAGCTCCTCGACCGCCTGCCGCGCTACGAGGGCACGTGAGGATCCTCGTCGCGGGCGCCGGCGGCCAGCTCGGCCGGGCGCTTTCGGCGCCGCTCGCCGCGCACCAGGTCACGGCGCTCGCGCACGCGGCGCTCGACGTCACGAGCCTCGCCGCCGTGCGCGACGCGGTCCGCGCCACGCGGCCGCAGCTCGTGATCAACGCGGCCGCGTACAACCGCGTCGACGACGCGGAGGCGGACGTCGAGGGTGCGTTCCGCGGCAACGCCGTCGGCCCGCGCAACCTCGCGCTGGCGACGGCCGAGGCCGGCATCCCGCTCGTCCACGTGTCGACGGACTACGTCTTCGACGGCCGCGCGACGCGGCCCTACCACGAGTTCGACGCGCCGAATCCGCAATCGGTCTACGGCCGCAGCAAGCTCGCCGGTGAGATCGCCGTGCGCGAGCTCAACGCGCGGCACTACGTCGCCCGCACGGCGTGGGTCTACGACGAGCAGGGCAAGAACTTCCCGCGCACCATGCTGGCCCTCGCCGAGCGGCCCGAGGTGCGGGTGGTCGACGACCAGACGGGCTCGCCGACCTACGCGCCGCACCTCGCGGCGGCGATCGCGCGCCTCGTCGAGACGGGAGCGTTCGGCACCTATCACCTGGCCGGCAGCGGAGCCGTCACGTGGTACGGGCTGACGTGCAAGCTCTACACGCTGCGCGGCATCCGCACCCCCGTCGTGCCGGTGACGACGGACGAGTTCCCCCGCCCCGCGCCGCGCCCGCGCTACTCGGCGCTGACGACGCTGCAGGAGCCGCGGATCGTCCTGCCGCCGTGGGAGGAAGGGCTCGCCCAGTTCTGTCGCACGCTCGCAGGCTGATGCGCGCGCCTGTTGGTCTCGTCCGCGCGTTGCGCTATGCGCGGACGCTCAACCGTTCGGGAGGGTTGCCGATGCGCTTGCGCCATCGACCGGTCGCTCACGTCTCCATGCTCGCGCTGCTCGCGTTCCTCGCGGCGGCGAGCGCGTCCTTTGCTCCGCCGTCGGCGAGCGCACAGCCGCCTGGCGCCGACGAGATCATCCGGCAGATGAAGGCCGCGCTCGAGCCGCCAAAGCCGAGCCTGCGCACGATGGACCTGACCTTCGACGACCACGGCACGAAGACCAGGTTCCAGCTCGCCCAGGCACGCAAGAGGCTGCCCGACGGCGAGCGCTCGTTGACGGTCCTGCTCGAGCCCGACGACGCGCGGGGCATCGCCTACCTGACGGCGCAGAAGCAGGGCGGCGAGGCGGTCGAGTGGCTCTACGTGCCCGTCGTCCGGCGCACGCGCAAGCTCGTGCCCGCCGAGAACTACCAGAGCTTTCTCGACACCGACTTCACCTACGGCGACCTCGGCCTGCTGCCGCTCGACACGACCAACAAGCTGGTCGCGACGGAGGTCGTCGAGGGCCGCAAGGCCTACAAGGTCGAGTCGATCCCGACCTCGGCCGTCAAGACCTGGTACTACTCGCGCACGGTGACCTGGGTCGACGCCGAGAGCCTGCTGCCGATCCGGCGCGAGTTCCTGAGCCCGGCGGGCGACCTGTTCAAGGTCGAGACCTTCGGCTCGGTGGCGCGGATCGACGGCATCCCGACGCCGCTGCAGATCCGGATGGAGGACGTCCGCGGCGGCACGAGCTCGACCCTGGACGTGACCTCGGTCGACTACGACGCCGACCTGCCCGACTCCCTGTTCGATCCCAAAAAGCTGCGCGTGGTCGCCGAGGAGGCGCTGTGGCGGCAGAAGCCCGCCGGCGGGGCCGGCGGCGGCGGTTGATGCAGGAAACCCGCCCGGCTCAGACGGGCAGCTTCGGCGCGCCGCCGGCGAGGCCCTCGAGCTCTTCCTTGACGGCCACCCCGCTCGCGCCCGCGGCGCGCATGCGCTCGGCGAGCGCGACGATGCGCGCGACCGCGGCGTCGGGCGCGACGCCGCGCTCGTGGATGTTGCACACCAGGTTGCGGTCGGCGTCGGTGTGGCCGGGCCGCGGGCGCAGCGCCATGTACGCCGACAGGCTCTCGGCGGTGCGCAGGCCCGGACGCTCGCCGATCAGCAGGACGACGACCACCGGATCGAGCAGCGCGCCCACGTCGTTCAGCACCCCGACGCGGCAGTAGCGCACGAAGAACGGCCGGCCGAAGCTCCAGCCGCGCGCCGCGGCCGCGCGCGCGAGCGGCTCGAGCAGCGCCGGGACCTGGGCGAT
>JBFMAS010000468.1:0-2690 GCA_040755575.1 Thermodesulfobacteriota bacterium | reverse complement strand
CGCGGCGGCGGCGGCGTCCGCCGCGGCACGCGACGCGGCGCGCGCCGCGGAAGCGGCGGCCGGGCTGCGCTGAGCTCGTCCCGGGGGTCAGGGCACGGGCAGGTCGAGCTCGCCGCGCCGCATGCGCGGCGGCTCGAGCCCGAGCTGCCGCATCTTGGCCCACAGCGCCTCGCGGCTGATGCCGAGGCTGCGGGCCGTCGCGCGCCGGTTGTAGCCGTGCTGGCGCAAGCGGTGGAGGATCGTCGCGGTCTCCACCTGGCGGACGATCGTCTTGAGCGGCGTCTCGGGCGGTGATCCCGGGCCGTCAGCGGCGCCGCGCAGGATCCGCTCGGCCAGCGCCGAGGGCGGGATCCGCCGGCCGGGCGCCGCCAGGACCGCGAGGCGCTGTATTTCGTTGTGCAGCTCCCGGACGTTCCCCGGCCACTCGTAGCGCTCGAACAGCCGCAGCGTCTCGGGCTCGAAGCCCGGCGGCGCCCCGGCCCCCTCGCTCGCCAGCTGGTGGAGGAAGTCCTGCGCCAGGCAGGCGACGTCCTCCGGACGCTCGCGGAGCGGCGGCAGCCGGATGGGGATCACGTTCAGGCGGTAGAACAGGTCGACCCGGAACGCCCCGCTGCGCGTGGCGTCCCACAGGTCGCGGTTCGCGGCGGCGATGATCCGGACGTCGATCCGCACGGTGCGCGTGCTGCCGATCGGGCGCACCTCCTGCTCCTGCAGCACGCGCAGCAGCTTCGCCTGCGTCGCGAGGCTCAGCTCGCTCACCTCGTCGAGGAACAGCGTCCCACCCGACGCTTCCTCGAACAGCCCGACGCGGGCCCGCTCGGCGCCCGTGAACGCACCGCGCACCCAGCCGAACAGCTCGCTCTCGAGCAGAGATTCGGGCAGGGCCGCGCAGTTGACCGCGGTGAAAGGCCGCGACGATCGCGGCCCGAGCCGGTGGATGGCCTGTGCGAAGCGCTCCTTGCCGGTGCCGCTCTCGCCGTGCAGGAGGACGGTCGCCTTCGCGGCCGCGGCCCGCTCGGCGACCGCGAGCGCCGCCTCGAGCACCGGGCCACGCCAGACGAGGCCCACGCCGCGAAAGCGCTCCCGCGCTTGCGGGGAAAGCGCGGGGCCGTCCGGCAGGCGGTCTCGTCCGTCGCGCGACGCGCCCGCCAGCGAGCGCTCGACGTGCTGGCGGCCGAGCGCCTCCCGCACCGCGTTGAGCACGCCGCGCAGCGCGCAGGCGTCGTCGACGACGACCACCGGCACGTCGGGATGGCGGCTGCGGATCTCGCCGGTGCAGCCGCCGACATCGCGGAGCCGACCACTTAGCACGACGCAGTCGACCGCATCGGCCGCGAGCGCGCGCAGCGCGGCAGCCGCATCGTCGACCGGTACGAGGTCGTAGGGCTCGAGGGCGGCCCGGAGAGCGCCGGCCAGCGACGGTGACGCGCGCCGGTCGAGGCCGATCGCGAGGAGGCGCCAGCAGGGGTTCGGCTGCCGGTCGGGTCTCGGCTCCACTGCATCTCCTCCGCGCTGGTCGTGACGTCCGTGTGCGAGCCGGCGACCGGGCGGATGCGCTCGCTGCTCGGGCGAGCGCGTTGCCGGCATCTGCCGCTCACTCAAGATGCGTAACGAGCGCACGTACGCGGTGCGTTCGTTCGCGGCGAACGACGTCGTCAACGCAGTGCGTCGCGCAGCCGCCCGGTCCGCGGCCTGTCAGCGCGCGCTGCCGGCGCCGTCCGAGCCGTGCTCCGCAGGTCGAGGCCCGCTCGCCTGCTGGCGCGTCGCCGCCAGCTCGACGACGACGAGCGCGTCCCGACAGTCGGACTCGAGGCAGCGCGCGTGTCGGCCGACGACGTGCAGCCGGCCCGCGTGCGCGGCGAGCCACGCCGCGAGCGGCGGCGGATCCTGCTCGCCCGTGCCCGCAGCGTGCGACACGACGTACGCGCGTGCGCCGTCGCGCAGCGCGGACTCGTCCACCGCCCCTCCCCAGCGGACGTCGAGCGGCGACTGCGTGCGGAGGTACCACTCGAAGTTCGAGCCGAGGCTGTTGCTGGTGCGGATCTCCTCGAGCGAGTGCAGGCTGACGACCTGATCCTCGGGCCGCGCCCGCACGACGGCGTCGTGCAGCGCCGCGCGCATGCCCGCGTGCCGCTCGTCACGGAACGGCTGGACGAGGTCCGCAACCATTTCGCCGACGCCCGCCAGGAGCAGGGCCACGAGGGCCCAGCGCGCGGCCGGGACGCGCCACTCGGGCCGCGGCAGGTGCGCCAGGGCGAAGGACAGGCCGGCGCCGGCGAGCAGGCAGATCGACGGCGCGAGGTACAGCGTGAGGCGCAGGTGGCCGCCGTACGGATACAGGCGCAGCGCCGCGGCCAGCAGCCCGAGCGCGAACGGCAGGAGCAGCAGCGCCAGCACCTCCCGCTGCACGCGCTGCTCGCGCGGCGACGTGTCTGCGCGACGGAGCAGCGCCCACACGCCGACCGCGAACAGCAGCACGGTCGCGATGCTGCCGCCGCGCTTGCCGCCGTTCGGATACGCGAACAGCATGCCGGTGTGGGTCTCGAGGAGCCACCGCATCAGAGCGAGCGGCTCGCCCGGCGGGAAGGCCTTGCTCCAGAACGCCTCGAGGTAGTCGACGCCGAGGCTCGCCCCGGCGCGCTGCGCACGGCCGACGACGAAGTACGAGAACGCGAAGCCGAGCGCCGCCG
>JBFMAS010000467.1:0-2088 GCA_040755575.1 Thermodesulfobacteriota bacterium | reverse complement strand
CGCTCGCGCGCGCACGAGCGAGCACGAGCCGGCGCGGCCGAAGAGGCGCGCTGCCGGGAGCGTCCGCGCGACGGCGCGCGCGACGGCGTCCGCCACGGCCTCGTCGGCAGCGGCCAGGTTGTAGAGCGCCCCGTGCGGCTTGACGTGTGCGAGCGCGACGCCCTCCCGTGCCGCGAGGGCGGCGAGCGTCGAGATCTGCTCCGCGACGAGCCGCTCGATCTCCGCCGCGTCGCGCGTCGTGATGCGGCGCCCGAAGCCGTCGCGGTCGGGAAAGCCCGGATGCGCGCCGGCGGCGACGCCGTGCGCGCGCGCGAGCGCGAGGGCGGCGCGCATCGTGTGCTCGTCGCCCGCGTGTGCACCGCACGCGATGCTCGCCGACGTGACGAACGGCATCACGTCGGCGTCGGCCCAGCCCTCGCCGACGTCGGCGTTGAGGTCGATTCGCACGGGTCGTGCTCGGCGATCGGACAGGGTCATGCGCCGAGTGCCTCCAGCGGCGCGCGGCGCGCACGCAGCAGCGCGCACGCCTCGTCGAGCGATACCACGACGAAGCGGACGCCGTCGCCTGGACGCAGGCGCGCGAGGCGGCCCACGTCCGCCGCCGCGAGCACGGCCGGCTTCGCGTAGCCGCCGGTCACGGGACGGTCGGGGCCGAGCAGGATCGGGCAGCCGTCGGGCGGCACCTGCATCGCGCCGAGCGTCGTTCCCTCGGGTGCGATCCCCGCGGCGCCGCGCAGCGGGGAGACGTCGCCGTCCTCCGCCGGAGCGAGCCGCACGCCCGTGCGGTCCGACTCGTTGCGCACCGCCCAGCGTGTCGCGCAGAGCGCGTCGAGCGCGCCGCCGGCGAAGCGGTCGAGCTGCGGGCCGGGCAGGACGCGCAGCGTGACCGGCGCGGCCGGCCCGGGCTCGTGCCACGACGTCCCGAGCGGTGCCCGGCGGGGCGCGCCCAGCCGCAGCAGGTCGCCGCGCCGGAGCGCCCGGCCCTCGAGGCCGCCGAAGCTCGCCGCGAGCGACGTCGAGCGCGAGCCGAGGACGGGCGGCACGTCGACGCCGCCGGCGAGCGCGATCCAGACGCGTGCGCCGTCGCGCGCGAAGCCCATGCGCAGCACCTCGCCGGGAGCGAGGCAGTGAGCGCGTCCGAGCGCCGCGGGCCGCGAGCCGCCGGCGCTCGCGATCGTCGCCGCGCAGTCCGCACCGACGAGCGCGACGTGCACGGGCTCGTCGCCCGCGTTGTCGAGCGTCGGGCCGCCGAGCGTGGCCTCGAGGCCGGCGTCGGCGTCGTCGTTGCCGACCAGGCGGTTCGCGGCGACGAGCGACAGGGCGTCGAACGCGCCGCCCGCCGGCACGCCGTGGCGAGCGACCATGCGACGGCCCAGGTCCTCGACCGTGGTGCGCGGGCCCGGGCTCGCGACGTGCACGCGTCGCGCCATCAGCGCGCCACGAACCGCACGCGGTCGCCCGGCTGCAGCAGCGCGGGCGGCTCCGCGTCGGGAACGAAGAGCGGCACGTCGGTCGTCCCCACGAGGTTCCAGCCGCCGGGCGTCGGCGATGGGTAGATGCCCGTCCACTCGCCGCCGATCGCGACGCTGCCCAGCGGCACCCGCGGTCGCGGCGACGCACGCCGGGGCACGTGCAGCTCGCGGGGCAGCCCGGCGAGGTAGGCGAAGCCCGCCTGGAAGCCGACGAAGGCGACGCGGTACTCCGCCGCCGCGTGCCGCGCGACCGCTTCCTCGACCGACAGGCCGGCGTGCCGCGCGACCTCGGCGAGGTCCTCGCCGTCGTAGCGCACCGGGATGCGGTGCGTGCGCGCCACGGGCTCCTCGGCCACGGCCGGCGTCGCGTGGGCCTCGCGCTCGACGCGGGCGAGGAGCGTGCCGGCGTCGTCCGCGTCGTCCGCGGCGTCGTCGTCGAGCACCACCAGCAGCGTGCTCGCACCCGGGACGAGCTCGCGCAGCCGCGGGTCGCGGGCGGCGAGCAGC
Organism: Thermodesulfobacteriota bacterium; assembly: GCA_040755575.1. Lineage (GTDB taxonomy): Bacteria > Desulfobacterota > Binatia > UBA12015 > UBA12015 > DATCMB01. The sequence continues at coordinate 109 of JBFMAS010000467.1, read as the reverse complement.
GTGCGATGCGCGGCCAGCACCTGCGCGCTCGAGCCGAGCTCGAGCAGCCACGCCGCCTCGGCGACGCGGATCATCGGGCGCGGTCGCGGGCCATCAGCTCCGCGACGCG
>JBFMAS010000466.1:0-8152 GCA_040755575.1 Thermodesulfobacteriota bacterium | reverse complement strand
GCTGCGCCGGCTGCGCACCGACCACCTCGACCTGTGGCAGATCCACGAGACCATCTACGAGAACGATCCCGACCTGCACTTCGCAGCCGGCGGCGTGGTCGAGGCGCTGGACCAGGCGAAGCGGGAGCACGATTACCCGTTCGACTCGTGCCAGCTTCCGCTCAACGTCATGGACTCGACGTTCCGGAGCTTCGAGCGCGAGGTGCTGCCGAAGCTGGTCGCCCGCGGCATCGCGCCGATCGGCATGAAGAGCTTCGGCGGCGGCTACGTCGTGCGCGGCGGCGTACCGCCGCCGGAGGCGTTGCGCTACGCGCTGAGCCTGCCGGTCGCGACCACGGTGAGCGGCATCGACGGCGTCGACGTGCTGCGCCAGAACCTCGCGATCGCGCGCGGCTTCCGGCCGATGAGCGAGGCCGAGATGCAGGCGTCGCGCGAGCGCTGGTCGCGCTTCGCGGCGGACGGGCGCTTCGAGCTCTACAAGACGTCGCTGCGCTTCGACGGCGCGGTCGGGCGGAAGGTGCACGGCTTCCCGACCGCACAGGAGCTCGCGGGCTGATGGCGGCCCCGAGCGAGCGCGCCGAGGCGACGTCGGCCGGCGATCCCGCCACCTCGACGAGGTCGGCGTCCGCGCGGCGCGCTAGGCCAGGACTTCGACCCGAGAGTCGGACATCCGCGCGCGCAGCGCGCGGGCCGAGCGAAGCGAGCGCGGAAGTGGGGCTTCGCGCGGCTTTGCCGCGCGGGGCGAGGGGCGCGTGCCCCGCGTCGATCTGAATCAGGACGCTACTCCTGACAGTACACGTCGCCCGTCGTCGAGCCGGCGAACGACGCCACGGCCCCCGCCGCGGCTTCGGCGGTCGCAGTGCTCAGGCAGGCGGGCAGCTTCTGCTGCTGCTCGAGGTCGGCGATCTTGTCCTGAGCGTAGTCCGTGACCCTGTCGAAGCACGCCTGGATCTTCTCGAGATCTCGCGAGGAGAGCACGCCGCCCGTCCGCAGCGCGAGCTTGGCGGCCTTCGAGTAGCACTTGCCCGTGTTGTGCCAGACCTTGACCAGGATCTTCGCCACGCTGGTCTCGCCGATGGTCTCCTGCTTCTTGTCCGGGATGTCGAGGCCGACGACCGGATCGGGCGCGGCGCCGTCGCCGTCGCAGTAGACGGCGGACGACACCGATGCGAGCAGCCCCGTGCTCGCCGTGCGCAGCGCGTCGATCGCGGCGGCGTCGAGGCACGCGGGCAGCCCACGCTCCAGCAGCCTGTCGCGGCCTTTGTCGAAGTACGCGTCGACCTTCTGCACGCACGTGCTCCACTTGGCCTGCGAGCTGTCGATCTTGGTGGGGTTCGCGGGCGTGTAGGCGAGCTGCAGCTCGGTGACGGCGATCCAGTCGCAGGTGGCGCGGTTCTTCACGTAGCGCGCGAGGAGGCCCACGACCTTCTCCTCCTGTCGCAGCACGTCGCTCGAGGGCGCGACGAAGCCTCCGCCCGAGAAGGGCGGGTCCGGCAGCGCGGTTGCACCGGCCGGGGAGGTGAGCGCGAGCAGCGTGACGACGGCGAGGTAGGAGCGGAGCGGGAACCGATCCATGGCTTGCCCTCCTTAGATTGTTCTTGTCGGTCGGCTATGCACTCCTCCGCGGCGTAACGCAAGTATCAACTTCATTTCGTTGCGCCGGATCGGTGAATCCACCTAGGGTGGCCACCCGATGTGCGAGATCGGCCGCGCGCACGTCCTGCGGCTCGACCGGCTCGCCGACGACCAGCGTGATGCGCGACCAGAAGCGGCGGAACGGCCGCCGCATCGCCGCGCCGCCCTTGCGGCTGAAGAAGCTGCCCCACATGCCGCACAGCGCCATCGGGATCACCGGCACCGGCGTGCGCTGGACGATCTTCTCGATGCCCGGCTTGAACGGGTTGAGCTCGCCGTCCGACGTGATCTTGCCCTCGGGAAAGATGCAGACGAGCTCGCCGGCCCCGAGCTCGCGCGCCACCGCGTCGAACGCCGCGCGCATGGTCGACACGCTCTCGTGCGCCGGCGCGATCGGGATCGCCTTCGCGTCGCGGAAGAACCAGCCGAGCAGCGGGGCCTCGAAGAAGCCGTGGTACATGACGAAGCGGATCGGGCGCTTGCTCGCGCTCGAGATGACGAGCCAGTCGACGAAGCTGACGTGGTTGCAGACCAGCACCGCGGCGCCTTGCTCGGGGATGTGCTCGCGGCCGACGACCTTCAGCCGGTACATCACGCTGGCGACGATCCAGGCGACGAAGCGGAAGAAGAACTCCGGCAGGACCTTGTAGACGTAGAACGACGCGACGGCGTTCAGCACCGCGAGCACGAGGAAGATCTGCGGTATGGTGAGCCGCGCCTCGAGCAAGCCGACGAGCAGCAGCGAGGCGAGCACCATGAAGCCGGCGCTCAGGATGTTGACGCCCGCGATCACGCGCGAGCGCTCGGCCGACGCCGTCCGCTCCTGGACGAAGGTCATCAGCGGCACGATGAAGAAGCCGCTGAACAGCGCGAGCAGCAGGAGGTCGATCGTGATGCGCACGCCGCCCGGCCGCGCGAGGAAGCCGCCGATCGACAGCAGCTCCGCGGGCGCCGTCTCGGGTGCGCCGGCCAGGAAGAGGTCGGCCGCGAACACCGTCATGCCGAGCGAGCCCAGCGGCACGAGCCCGAGCTCGAGCTTCCGGCCCGACAGCACCTCGCACAGGAGCGAGCCCGCGCCGATGCCCACGCAGAAGACGGCGAGGAACAGCGTCACCACGTTCTCGCCGGCATGCAGCACGTCGCGGCTGTAGGTCGGGAGCACCGACAGCACCACCGAGCCGTAGAACCAGAACCACGACGCCCCCAGCACCGCGAGGAACACCGAGCGCGTCTTCCGCGTCAGACGGAAGGACTCGACCGTCGGGCGCAGCGGGTTCGGGTCGATGCGCAGCGTCGGGTTCTGCGCCGGTACCGTGGGCACCAGCATGCTCGTGCAGAGCCCCACCAGCGCGACGCCGAGCATCAGCCAGCCGAGCGCGTGCAGGCCGACGTCGCCCCACGCGACCGCGACGCCGCCGCCGATCGTGCCGAGCAGGATCGCGAGAAAGGTCCCCATCTCGACCAGCGCGTTGCCGCCGACGAGCTCGTCGGGCCCGAGGATCTGCGGCAGGATGCTATACTTGACGGGACCGAAAAAGCTCGAGTGTGTGCCCATCAGGAACAGCGCGGCGAGGAGCAGCCAGAGGTCCTCGGTCCAGAACCCCGCGGCCGCGGCGCACATGATCGCGATCTCGACCGCCTTCACGGTGCGCACGAGGCGGTGCTTCGCGAAGCGGTCGGCGAGCTCGCCGGCCGTCGCGGAGAACAGGAAGAAGGGCAGGATGAAGAGCCCGCCGCACAGCGCGACCAGCGACTCGGGCGGGAGGCCGAGCACCGTGAGCGAGCGGTAGGCGATCAGGATGACGAGCGCGTTCTTCAGCAGGTTGTCGTTGAAGGCGCCCAGGAACTGCGTCCAGAAGATCCCGGCGAAGCGGCGTTTGCGCAGCAGCTCGAGCTGGCCCATCGAACCCCTCCCGAAGCGCTCTCCGCGTCGTCGGATAGCGGGAAAGCGGCCCGGCCGCGACCGTCGACTGCGGAAGACATGCTGCTATGGATCGGCAGCAGGGGCGGATTCGATGATGCCGGGCCGGGCGGTGGTCGGTACCTACGTCGTGAAGGCCAACCAGCCGGGGCTCGGCTCGCACGTGGCGAACGCCAGCTTCATGGTGGCGCCGTCCGCCCAGGGGCGCGGCGTCGGCCGTGCCATGGGCGAGCACGCGCTCGCCGAGGCGCGGCGCCTCGGCTTTCGCGCCATGCAGTTCAAGCTGGTGGTCGCGACGAACGCGCCGGCGGTCGCTCTGTGGCGGAAGCTCGGCTTCGCGATCGTCGGCACGCTGCCCGGCGCATTCCGGCACCGGACGCTCGGCTTCGTCGACGCGTACGTCACGTTCCGCGCGCTGTGAGCCGGCTCGCCCTCACGGCGGGGTGCACTGGATGACGACGTCCGATCCCACCTGCGTGAACGGCGGCTGCAGCGGGCTCGGCCGGGTGTCGCCCGGAAGCAGCAGGCCGCAGTTCGTGCACTCGACGTTGGTCCAGCCCGGGTCGGGACTCGCCGGCGTGCTGTTGCGCATCGCGTTCACCCAGTCGACGATCGTCGGCACGCCGCCCGTCGTGTCGCCGTAGACGCGGTTGGTGCCCCACATCGTGTGCCGCGAGCCGGTGCCGATGTAGTAGCGGTAGTTGTCCGGCACGGCGGCCGCCGTCGCGAGCGCCTGTGCCCGCATCTGGGCGTTGAACGGGCAGCTCGCCGTCCACCAGGTGAGCGCCGCGATCGGGTTGTCCGCCAGCATGACGGCGTAGAAGCCCGTCTGCCCCCCGGTGCCGCCGTCGAAGGCGGTCGTGTAGTGCGCCCACTTGGTCTCGGGGAAGAGGTTCGCGACGATCTCGGTGTAGCCGGGGATGCCGCTGCCCTCGAACAGGACGTCGCGCAGCCCGGGGATGTTCGGCGGGATGTTCGCCTCGAAGTTCCAGTTCGGGAAGTGCTCCTGGAGGAACTGCTGCGTGACGACGCCGTTGCCCGCGTCGGCGAGCACGTTGAACTCCGCGTTCGGCCACACCTCGTGCAGAAGCGGCGCGTGGAACCAGGCGCCGTAGGCGCCGGCGCTCGATCCCGTCACGAAGACCTCCTCGGGGTCGAGGAAGTGCTCGCGCGCCCACTTCTCGACGACGCGCGCGTTCTGGTAGCCGCGGTGCTCGACGTGCAGCGGGTAGTCCTGCGCGGCGTCGCCGAAGTGGATGTCGCAGCTGCAGTACGACACGAACACGATGCTCCAGTCGCGGAACGGGTTCGCGGGGTTGCTGCGGTCGGCGAAGCCCGAGCTCTGGTTGTTCGGGTTGTCGCCGCCGTTCGGATTGACGCTGGTGTCGCAGACGGGGACCGCGCAGGTGAGCTGCTCCCAGCACGCGCCGCCGCCCTGGTAGTACATCAGCAGCTTGTTCACCGATCCGCGCTTGACGAAGAAGTGGTACGGCGAGCCGTTCATGCACGTCGGCGCGTAGCCGCGGCCGAGGTACGGCGTCGTGCCGACCGGGGAGATGGTGGTGAACTGCGCGTCGTCGACGTTCGGCGAGATCGTCGTGTCACGCCGGATCTGCCGTGCGAGGTCGCCGACGAGATCGCGCAGCTCCAGGCTGGTCGCCGTGCTCGGGCAGCTCGGGCCGGCGAGCAGGCTGGACACGGCGCCGTCGAACACGGCGCCGGCACGCTCCTGGGCGGCGTCGCGCTTCGCGCCGCCCGCGTCGCGCGCCGGCCGCTCGATGTACTGGCTCTCGGCGCGCAGCAGCTTGCGGCACAGCTCGCCGCTCTGCTCGAGGAGCTTGCGCGCGCAGCTCGCCTGCTTGCGGTCGCCGAGGTCGAGGCCCTCGCTCACCGCCGCGATGAGCTCGTCCGCTGCGGCGTCGATCGCGGCCGCCGCGGCCGCGACGTCGAGCGTCGTGTCGGCGCATTGCGCGGCGCGCGCCGCGGCGTCGGCGTCCGCTGCCTGCCAGAACCGGCTCAGCTTGCCCGCCGCGAAGCCGACGTCCGCGTCGCGGCGCGCGGCGTCGCCGGTCGTCGCGTAGCGGCTCCACGCCTTGAGCACCGCGCGGCAGTACTTGCCCGCCTCGCGCTGCTTGATGCCGACGCAGCGGTTCACGGGATAGGCTTCGGGCGCCGCGCCGGCGGGCGGCGGCCTCGCGGCGACGAGCGCGAGCGAAGCGCAGACGAGGAGCGGGCGTAGCGACGTCATGGGGGTTCCCTCCGTGGCCCTGGGCAGGACGGGCTCGGCGCGGCGACTCTAGTGCGGCCGCTTCGCCGCACGCAACCGCCGCGGGGGCGGGGGCTCGTGCGTCGGTCAGCGCGCCGACCGGGGCGGCGCCTGCGTCGCGTCGGGCAGCTTGCGCCTCTTCCAGGTGGCCAGCAGCAGGGTCGCGAGGCCGAGGAGCAGCTCGTCGACCAGCGGGATCACGTCCGGCACGACGAGGTTCACGACGAACAGCACCGCCGTCACCACCATCAAGGTCGGGAAGCGGAGCCGGCCCAGGTAGCGGAGCAGCAGCGCGACGAGCGGCGTGCGCACCATCGTCCCATGGTCGACGCTCGCCCGTCCTGGTTCAAGGGGCCGCCTACGGCTATCGTCGCTGCCCGCGAGGAGAGACGAGCATGCCGAAGCTGATCGAGAAGCCGACCATCATCCGGGCCGCGGGCAACAAGCCGAAGGAGATCGCCGAGTACGCGGGCCGCGTGAACTCCGGCCACGCGGCGGTCAGCGTCGCGCACATGAGGTCGCCGCAGGGCTGGGTCGAGCCCGGCCAGCGCCCCGAGTTCGAGGAGATCACGGTGGTGCTGCGCGGCATGCTGCGCGTCGAGCACGAGGGCGGGGTGCTCGACGTCCGCGCGGGCCAGGCCGTCGTCGCGAAGCCCGGCGAGTGGGTGCGCTACAGCAGCCCCGAGGCCGAGGGGGCGGAGTACGTCGCCGTGTGCCTGCCCGCATTCTCGCCCGACACCGTGCACCGCGACGCCTGACCGTCCGGCGCGCGGATTTTGCCGCTGGCGACATGGCGCGCCGGCGCCGCGCGCCGTACGCCGATCCTTCCCCCGCGGCCCCCGAGACGGGAGCTCGACGATGCGAAGGTTGGCGTGGCTGGTGGCGACGGCGTTGCTGCTGTCGCCGGACGTGGCTCCGGCGGGCTTGATCTGCGGGCGGACGGTCGTCCTGCCCGGCGCGAGCAAGCGCGAGGTGCTGGCCAAGTGCGGCCAGCCGTCGCGCCGCCAGTCGCTCGACGGCAGGCCGCTGCGCGGGCGCGGCAGGAAGGGCGGCGGCGGGCGCGAGATCTGGGTGTACGACCTCGGCTCCCGCCAGCTCGTACGATACTTGACGTTCGACCGCGGGCGGCTGCGCTCGATCGACTTCGGCGGCTACGGCCGCTGAAGCCGCGGGCGAAACCTGGAGCCACGCCCGGCATCCGGATACGGTCGAGCTGCACCGGGGCGCGAGCGTGCCATGCCGAGGACGATCCACGACGCGGCCGCGCGCCGCCGCACCCTGCTGATCGTCCTCGCGTACGTCGGCTTCGTCAGCCTCGGGCTGCCGGACGGGCTGCTCGGGGTCGCGACGCCCTCGATCCTGCGCGACTTCGCTCTCGTGCCGGCCGACCTCGGCGCGCTGCTGGTGGCGTTCACCGCCGGCTACCTGCTGTCGAGCTCCGCGACCGGCTGGCTGCTCGCGCGGATCGGCATCGGCACGCTGCTCGCTCTGAGCTGCCTCGCAACCTCGACGAGCCTGCTCGGCTATGCCGCGTCGCCGTCGTGGTGGGCGATGGTCCCGTGCGGGGCGCTCTCGGGCCTCGGTGCCGGCGCGATCGACGCCGGGCTCAACGCCTGGGTCGCGACCCGCTACCGCGCGCGCACCGTCAACTGGCTGCACGGCTTCTACGGCATCGGTGCGACGGCCGGGCCGCTCGTGATGACGGGCGTGCTCGCGGCCGGGCGCTCGTGGCGCGCCGGCTACGCGCTCGTCGGCGCGGCACAGATCGCGCTCGCCGCCGGCTTCGCCGCGACGCGCGGCCTGTGGGCCGACCGAGCGCCCGCCGTCGCCCCGCGCGCCGATCACGCCGCTTCGCCCGCCGATCGGCAGCCGGCGTCCGCCGCGCCCGGCGAGACGCTGCGCCTGCCCGTCGTCTGGCTGAGCGTGCTGCTGTTCTTCCTCTACACGGGCCTCGAGGCGTCGGCCGGGCTGTGGACCTACGCCATGCTGACCGAGTCGCGCGGCGTGGCGCCGTCCGTCGCGGGCGCCTGGATCAGCGTCTTCTGGCTCGGGCTCACGGCGGGACGGTTCGGCTTCGGCGCGATCCTCGGTCGCGCGCCGCTCGTCGTGCTGCTCCGTGCGAGCCTCGTCGCGATCGCCGTCGGCGCCGCCCTGATCGCGCTCGACGTCGCGGACGGCGCGACCTTCGCCGGCATGGCGCTCTGCGGCCTCGCCATGGCGCCGCTCTTCCCCACCCTGATCGCCACCACGCCGGCGCGCGTCGGGGTGGCGCACACCGCGAACGCGGTCGGCTTCCAGATCGCGGGCGCGACCGTCGGCACGGCCATCGT
>JBFMAS010000465.1:0-6143 GCA_040755575.1 Thermodesulfobacteriota bacterium | reverse complement strand
TCGCCGCCGGCACCGTCGCCGAGGGGGGCAGGACCTCCATGTCGCGGTGCGTGAGGACGCGCCGCGCGAGCCGCTCGAGCTGCTCGGGGACGAGGCCCGCCTCGTAGGCGCGCCGGACCAGCGCCGGTGGCGCGTCGTAGAGCGCCCGCAGCCAGAAGTCCTGCACGACCTCGCTGCACAGGGGGCCGTCCTCGGTGACGAGCTCGGCGTCGAACGGCACCCCGCTCTCGAACGCGTTCTCGAGCAGGATCCGCTGGCAGAAGCCGTGGATCGTGAAGATCGCGGCCTCGTCGAAGCTGCGGAGCGCCGTCGCGAGGTGCTGCCGGTCCTGCGCCAGCGTGCCGGCGCGTCGGCTCGCCTCGGCGAGCGCGACGAGCGGCGCGCGCGCGTCGCCGGCCGCATCGGGCGGCGCACCGGTCCGGTCGACGTGCTCGAACACCGCCAGCGACTCGCGCAGCCGGCGCCGGATGCGATCGCGCAGCTCCGCCGTCGCCGCGTTGGTGTAGGTCACGACGAGGATCTGGCCGACCTCGAGCCGCTGCTCGAGCAGCAGCCGCAGGTAGAGCGTTGCCAGCGTGTAGGTCTTGCCGGTGCCCGCGCTGGCCTCGATCAGCGTCGTGCCGGCGAGCGGCAGCGCGAGCGGATCGAGCGTCTTCACGAGGCGGCCTCCTCGCGGTGCTCGAGAAGGGGCGCGAACACCTCGCCCGCGATCTGCGCGAAGCTCGCCGCCGAGCCGTCGCCCGGCGTGCCGGCTTCGAGCGGGCTCGCCGTGTCGAAGACGAGCCTCGTGTACGGGTCGTCCTTCTCCGGAAACCGGCCCTCGTAGGCCGCGCGCGCCGCCGCAAGGGCGCGCGCCGCGGCGTCCGGGCCGGCCTGCGCCCGCAGCGTCTCGACGTACGCGCGCGACGTGCGGGGGAAGAACGGCAGCGGCGCCGCCTGCCCGATGCGGTAGAGGCCGAGCAGCGCCTCGAGATGCGCCTCGGCGGCGCGGGGGGGGACGAAGCGGGCGACGGCACGTCCGCCGCCGTCGCTCGCGCGGGCGACCATCCAGCTCTCGCAGGGCTCGCCCGTGCAGGCGAGGACGAGGTGCTTGATCCACAGCCCGATCTCGCGCTTGCCGCCGATCTTGGCGAACTGGACGGCGACCTGACCCCGCGGGAAGAGGTCGTCGATCGCGCCGGTGATGCGGAAGCCCGCGCAGCGGACGTCGACCGGTCGCGGCGCCAGCGCGCCGCCGGCGCCGAGCTCGAGCGCCTTTGCCGCGATCGCTTCCACCTCGGGGAGCAGCTCGCCGTACGTGCACGCGCCCGGCGCTCCGGGCGGCAGCGCGCCGCTGGCGAGCACCGCGTGCATCGCGTCGCGGACGTCCTCGCCGCGCAGCGCGCGTGACAGCAGCGCGTCGCCCACCGCCCAGCGCTCGAGCGAGTCGAGCACGAGGGGCTCGCGGTTCTCGACCGGCTCCGCGTCGCGGCCGAGGATGACGAGCAGGCGCCGCTGCACGAACGCGCGGACCGGGTGCTGGAAGAAGCGCACCAGCTCCTCGACGTCGAGCTCGTCGCCGGCCGCGGCCGGCACGGCGAGCGGCGCCGACACGAACGGCGGCACCGCCGCCCGCGTGCCGGCGAGCGACTCGGCGCCGCAGTGGTACGCCCGCGCGTAGCTCGGCAGGCGTCGATCGCCGCGGAAGTAGCGCGGGCTGAAGGGCTGGAGCGGGTGACGCACGACGACCCGCTCGCGGAGCGCCTGCTGCGCGCGCTCGGACGGCAGATCGGCCCCGGCGCGATCCTCCGCCGTCTCCGCGGCGGGCACGACGAACGACTCGCCGAGCGCGTCGAGCAGCTCGCTCACGACCACCGACGGCGGCAGCTCGGCGTTGTCGCGGATGCTCTGTCCCACGTACGTCACCAGCAGGCGGTCGCGCGCCGACAGCAGCGCCTCGAGGAACAGGTAGCGGTCGTCCTCGCGCGAGGAGCGGTCGCCGCGCCGCGGGCGCTGGGCCATCAAGTCGAAGCCGAGAGGGCGCCGTACCCGCGGGAAGGCGTCGCCGTTCATCCCAAGGAGGCAGACGACGCGGAACGGGATCGCGCGCATCGGCACGAGCTCGCAGAAGGTGACGCCGGTCGACAGGAAGCCACGCGCCGTCACCGCGCGGTCGAGCGCCGCGACGACCTCCGCGCGAACGGTGCGGAGCGGCAGCGGCTCGTCGAAGCCCGCGGCGGCCGCGCGCTCGGCGAGGCCGGCGAGCGCTTCGCGCACCTCCGTGTGCTGATCGGCGTTGTGGTCGTCGCTCGCGATCGCGCGAGCGAGCAGCCGCCCGAGGTCCTCCGCCCACCGCGCGAGCGGTCGCGGCGCGTGCAGCTCCACGTGGAAGCCGAACAGCACGTCGCACAGCTCGGCGAGCTTGCCGAGCGCCGCGGCGCTGGTGCCCTCGACGTCGTCGAAGGGCAGGGTGCCCGCGAACAGGCGGCGCTCCGCGCCGGGCATCGCGTAGCCGAGGAACAGGCGATCGAGGCCGAAGCGCCACGTGTTCTGCGTGGTCGCGGGCTGGCCGAGCTCCGCGCGGTGCGCCGCGTCGATGCCCCAGCGGATCCCGGAGCGCGTGACCCAGGTGCGGAGCAGGTCGACCTCCTCGCTCGCGACGTCGAAGCGGCGACGCACGGCGGCGACGCGCAGCAGGTCGAGGACGTCGGTTGCCGTCATGCGCGAGTCGACGATGGCGAGCAGACGCGAGAACGCGTCCACCACCTCGTCGGTCGCGCGCACGCCGCGGTCGGCGATGTGGTACGGGATCCGCGGCCGCGCCTCCTCGCTCTCGCCGAACACCGCCTCGATGAGCGGCGCGTACGTGTCGATCGCGGGCGTCATGACGACGACCTCGCGCGGCTCGAGGTCGGGGATCTCGTGGAACAGCGCGACCAGCTGGTCGTGCAGCACCTCGACCTCGCGCATCGGGCCGTGGCAGGCGTGCACCGCGATCGAGCCGTCGTCGTCGGCGAGCGGCAGCGCCGGCGCGCTCCCGTCGGTCGCGTCGCCGCGGGCTCCGCGCCGCTCGACGAGGTTCAGCACGTCCGACTGCAGCGTCGCGAGCATCGACCCGTGCCCCGGGTCCTCGTAGAGGTCGACGTCCGGCTCGACGTAGTCGCCGCCCGCCTCGAGGACCGCCTGGAAGTCGCGGCCGAGACGGCCGAGCGAGGCGAGGAGCGGGTTGCCCTCGCGCAGGTGCAGCTCCTGCTCGCTCGCGTCGCCGGCCCGCGCGAGCTCGTGCAGGATCTCGCGCTGCGACCGGATCTCCGCCCAGTACTCGCGCGACGGGCTCAGGACGAACAGGTGCACCTCCACCAGGCGGGACAGCGCGAACAGCACGCGGACGTACAGCGGGGGCAGCGTCGACAGCCCGAACAGGCTGACGCGGGCCGGGAAGCCCGGCAGCTCGCCCGTGCGCTCGAGCGCGTGCGCGAAGTCGCGCTCGCGCGCGGCGAGGTGCGTCGGTCCCAGGCGCTCGACGAGGGCGCGCCACAGGACCGCCTGCCAGCCGGCGTCCTGGCCCGCCTCCCAGCCGAGCACCATCGACGGCCGGTAGACGACGTACTGGTCGAACGTCGCCGCGATGCGCGCGGCGAGCTGCACGCGGCGGCTCCCGTCCGCGTCGTCCTCGAGGTAGCTCCGGATCGCCGCGAACGCGGGCCGCTCGAGGTGCGCCGGCAGCAGGTCGGCGATCGCCCACTGCATGGTCTCCGGCTGGTACACGGCGCCGGCACCCTCGTCGCTGCCGGTCGCGGCGGCGAAGGCGCGCTCGATCAGGCTGCGCGGGAAGGGGAAGTCGGGGTTCGCCCAGACCCCGAGCCGGCCGGCGAGCTGCATCGCGAGCCAGCGCTCCATGCCGCGGCCCTGGACGACGATGCACTCCTTCGCGAACGGGCTCGCGAGCGGCCGCGCGACGACCTCCGACAGGACCTCGACCAGCTTCTCGGTGCGGTTGCTGCGGTGGACGTGCACGGCCCCTTGAACCCTAGCGGGTCGGCCGGACAGCGGCTGTCAGCGGGGCACCGGTTCCGCCGCCGGCAGCGTCTCGCCGGCGAGGTCGCTACCCGCATCCAGGCACAGGAGGCGCACCCGGCCCGTCGCGACCACCCGTCCGGCCGCGTCGCGCGCCGTCGCCTCCCACACCTGCGAGCGGCGCCCGCGCGTGATCGGCGTCGCCACCACGCGGACCTTCCCCTCGCGCACCGCGCGGATGAAGCTCGTGTGGTTCTCGATGCCGACGACGCTCTGGCCGCGCGGCATCGCGTCCAGCGCGGCGCCGGTCGAGCAGACGCTCTCGATCACCCCGCAGTGCACGCCGCCGTGCACGATGCCGTACGGCTGCCGGTGCTGCTCGCCGACCGTGTACTCGGCCTCGACGCGGTCGCGGTCGGCGTGCAGGATGTGGAAGCCCATCACGCCGTCGAAGCCCGTCATGCGGACGTTCGCCAGCGCGCCGGTGTCGAAAGCTCGGTCGTCGGCCATGGCGCGAGCACGCTACAACGGCCGGTACGGATGTGCGAGCTCCGCCCGCGCAGTGCGCAGCGACGCCGAGCCGGGGCGAGGGGACTGGCTTCCCTCGTCACGACAACCGACACGTCTCGCCGGGGCAGCGGTTCACCTCGACGGTGACGTGCGACAGGTCGATCTCGCCCTCGAGCAGCTGCTTGTAGTGCTCGGGCGGCCGCGGGTCGTGCGTCACGACGCTGATCATCGCGCAGAGCTGGTGCGGCCCGACACGCCACAGGTGCAGGTCGGTGATGCGGTTGTCGGCGTGGCGCTCGATGCGGCTCTTGAGCCGCTCGGCGAGCTCGGGCTCGACGTCGCCGTCGAGCAGCACGCGCGAGGTGTCGCGCAGCAGGCCGAGCGCCCAGCGCGCGATGATCACGGCCCCGACGAGGCCCACGAACGGGTCCATCCACACCCAGCCGAGGTACTTGCCGGCGAGCAGCGCGGCGATCGCGAACACCGAGGTCAGGGCGTCGGCGAGCACGTGCAGGTAGGCCGCGCGCAGGTTGTGGTCGTGATGCTCGTGCTGCGCGCGGCGCACGAGGCTGGCGTCGTCCGCGGGCTCGTGCAGCCGCTCGTGGTCCGGGTGCGGCGCATCGAGCATCCAGGCCGACACCAGGTTCACCACCAGACCGACGACGGCGACCAGGATCGCCTCGTTGAAGCTGATCGCGAGCGGCGCGACGAGCCGGCCGAGGGACTCCCAGGCGATCAGCAGGGCGATCACGCCGAGCACCACGGCGCTCGTGTAGCCGCCCAGCACGCCGACCTTCCAGGTGCCGAAGGAGTAGCGGACGTTGGCCGCATGGCGCCGGGCGTACGCGTAGGCGAACGCGCTGATGCCCAGCGCCGAGGCGTGGCTCGCCATGTGCCAGCCGTCGGCCAGCAGCGCCAGCGAGCCGAACAGCGACCCGGCGACGACCTCGACGACCATCATCGCCGCGGTGAGCCAGATCACCCGCCAGGTATTGCGCTCGGCCCGGGCGTGCTCGTCGGTCAGGTAGTTGTGGTCGTGCTGCCAGGCTTCGATCGATTCGTGCTGATGCATGGCCGTTCGAAGTATGTTCGGTCCGATGCGGCGATAGTCAAGTCCGCCTTGCCTCAGACGCGGAGCAGCACCGCCCGGGCCGGCATCCCCGTCGCCCGCGCCACCGCGAGCGCGTACAGCTCTACTTGACGGCGGTACTCGTCGAGGCGGCCGGCGATCTCGAGGTCGCTCTTGAAATCGACCACCGTCCAGCCCGCCGCCGGCCCGTCCTCGCGGAAGGCGACGTCGACGACGCCCTCGACCAGCACGCCGTCGAGCTCGAGCGTCACCGGGCACTCGCGGCGGCACGCGCCGCGCTTCGCGGCCGCCGCGGCGCGGGCGAGCACCGGATGCGCGAGCGCGCGCAACGCCGTGCCCGACGCGGCCTCGACCTCGTCGGGCGCGGCGCCGAGGACGCGCCCGTGCAGCGTCGCGGCCGCGGCGACGGCGCTCGCGTCGGCGTCGAGCGGGATGGTCGCGAGGACCGCGTGCACGAGCGCGCCGAAGCGCTTGCCGTGCGGGCGCGCCCCGGGCAGGCCCGCGACCTGCTCGACCGTCACCTCCGGCGGAGCCTCGCCCCGGGCCC
>JBFMAS010000464.1:0-6232 GCA_040755575.1 Thermodesulfobacteriota bacterium | reverse complement strand
GCGCCGCCGCATCGAGCTGCGCCAGGGCGGCAGTCCAGCCCATGGCCCAGCCGCTCGTCGCGGCGATCACGGCGGCGCGCTCGACGAGGTTGGCGAGCTCGCGCACGTTGCCGGGCCACGGGTGCGCGCGCAGCAGCGCGAGCTGGGCCGGCGCCGGACCGACGAACGCGACCGGCAGCCGCGCCTCCGCCACCGCCGTGCTCGAGCCAGCCAGGTGCGCGAGCAGCGCCGGCAGGTCGTCGATGCGCTCGCGCAGCGCCGGCACGACGATGCGCAGGACGTTCAGGCGGTAATAGAGGTCGCTGCGGAAGCGGCGCTCCTCGACCATCGCGTGCAGATCGGCGTTCGAGGCCGCCACGATCCGCACGTCGGCGCGCCGCGCGCGCGTCGCCCCGACCGGGCGATACTCCGCCTCCTGCAGCAGGCGCAGCAGCTTGCCCTGCAGGCCGGGCGGCAGATCCTCGACCTCGTCGAGGAACAGCGTGCCGCGCTCCGCGTGCTCGACGAGCCCGGCGTGGTCGCGATGCGCGCCGGTGAAGGCGCCGCGCACGTGGCCGAAGAGCTCGCTCTCGACCAGGTGCTCCGGCAGCGCGCCGCAATTGATCGCGACGAACGGACCCGCCGCGCGCGGGCTCTCGACGTGGAGGGCGCGCGCGACGAGCTCCTTGCCGACGCCGGTCTCGCCCTCGACCAGCACGCAGGCGCGGCTCCGCGCGTAGCGGCGCACGAGCGCGCGCACCGACTCCATCGGCGCGCCGTCGCCGACGAGAGCCGCGACCCCTCGACCGACGACGGGCCGCGGCCGCGTCGCGAGCAGCGCGTGCACGAGCTCGCGCAGGCGGGCGAGGACGTCCGGCTCCTTCACCAGGTAGTCGACGGCGCCGGCCTTCATCGCCTCGACGGCGCTCGCCGCGGACGCGTCGGCGGTCAACAGCACGACGGGCGTCGCGCTGCCGCGGGCCGCGAGCTCGCGAACGGCGCTCAAGCCGTCGCCGTCCGGAAGCCCGCGGTCGACGACGACGAGGTCGAAGCTGCGGCGCGCGAGGAGCGCCGTCGCGTCGGCGACCGTCGCCGCACCGAGCACCTCGATCGCGCAGCCCGGCGCGCGCAGCGCGTCGTCGACGAGGCGTGCGAACCCCTCGTCGTCCTCGACCAGGAGGACGGTGGCCCGGGTCGCCCGCGACCCTGCCCGCCCGCCGTCGCCTGCCGTGCTCGCCTCGCCCGTCGCCACGCTCATCGCCCGCGCTCCGCGGCTGCGACGGCGCCCGTCGCCGCATCCGCTGGGGTTTCCGGCGTACCACAAAGCTCCGCCGGCGCTGATGCAGGCGAAGCATGACTTCCGGCCGCGAGGGTTGCGACGGAGGGTGCGTCCGATAGAAGGGTCGCACGTGTGGCGCGACAGGGGACGGATGCGGCGGGCCCCACGAACGCGGAGCCGGCGCTCGCGAAACGAGCGGGCCGGCCGCCATCGGCCGCCGGCCCGAACTCGTTCCCCCCTGGTCTCGGGGCCGGCCCCATGCCGGGCCCCGTGACCCCCTCGCGCGAACCGTCGAGCAAGCGTCGCACCACGCACGCGCCAGCGCGCCCGCTCGACCGAGGCGTGCACGCGCGAGGACGTGCGGCGGCTCGCGCGCTGCACGTCCGTTTCAGGTTGCGGTGCCGCGGTTGCAGGCGCGCAGCGCCCTGCTTCAGCGCGGAGCGGACGCCATGAGCCCGAGCGGCGACGGCGCATCGTGGTACAAGAGCACGACGCTCGTCGCGGGCTTCGTGCTGATGCTGCTCGGCGCGGGCAACTGGATCACGGGGACGATCCGCCTGCGCGAGCACGAGGTGCTCGCGACGGCGCCGCTGCCCACCGCGAGCACGAGCGCGCGGACTTCGCCACAGCGCACGGGCGCCAGCGCAGAAGAGATCGAGATCGCCCGCGGACGGATGGACTTCTACCACGTCGTCGCGAGCGGCGGACGCTTGATGACCGCTGCAGGCTTCGTGCTGCTCACGTTTGGGCTTGCACGCCACCTGCGGCCGCAGGCAAAAAGGCGGTGACTAGCGCAGGGATGCGAAAAGCCAAAATGGATGTTGCGCCTGACGGACCTCATACTCGCTCCGGACCGCTCCCCGTCTGGCTCGGCTGATTGGCCGCTTCCCCAACCGACCGTCTCGCTGCTCGCTCGCGTCGCGCCCACCAACCTGCCCGTCCTCTGCACCGACTGCTACGGCGTGGCGTTCCGTCGCATCGCGGCCGCGCTGCACGCCTGCAGCGGACGCGAGGAGATGGTGCTCGTCGATCTGCGCCGGAGCTCGGGCACGCTGCCGGCCGGATTGCCGAACGGCGCGCGCGGCACCCGGACGACGTTGTGCCTCGACGGCATCGAGCACCTCGGCCCGAGCGGCCAGGAGGCGTTCGCGGACCAGATCACCCGCTCGCACTACCGTCTCGTGAGCGCGACCGACGCGACGCTCGACGAGCTGCGCTCGCGCTGGCGCCCGGACCTGTTCGCGCTCGTCAGCACGGTGACGGTCCGCGCCCCGGCGCTGGCGCGGCGCGCGGCCGAGATCCCGGCGCTCGCCCGCGAGCGCATCGCGCTCCTGTGCCGCGAGCTGCAGCGCGAGGTCCCCGCCCTGACGGCCGCCGCCGAGGCGGCGCTGGCCGCGCACCCGTGGCGCGGCGACACGCCCGAGCTCGACGCGGTGCTGGTGCGGACGCTGCTCGCGAACGACGGGCCGACGATCGACGCGGACCAGCTCCCCTGGGAGCCGGACGCCGTGCTCGCCCTCGGCGCAGCGCCGGCCGCGCACGTCGCCGCGACGCCTGCCGCGGCAGGCGAGCCCGCGGCCACGCCCGCCGAGGCGAAGGAGGCCGCGGAGCTCGCGGCGACGCCGCCCGAGGCGAAGGGCGTCGCGCGCGAGGAGGCGCGCGGCCAGGCCGCGACCGTCCCGTCGCCGACGGTGGAGGCGCTCGCGGTGGAGCTCGCTCACCAGCTCAAGAACCCGCTCGTCACCGTGAAGACCTTCGTCGCATCCGTCGACGCGCTGTCGGAGGACCCGCACGAGCTGGGCCAGTTCCGCGTGCTCACCGAGGAGGCCGTCGCGCGCATGGACGAGATCCTCGACGGCCTGCTCGCGTTCGCGCGTCTCGCGCCGCCGAGCCCGACGGGTGTCGACGCGCTGTCGCTGGTGCGCGACGCGCTCCGCGCGACGTGGCGCGTGTTCGCGAGCAAGCAGGTCACGCTCGAGGCGCCGCAGGGCGCCACGCTGCAGGTCGTCACGGACGTCGAGCACGTGCGCTTCGCGCTCGGGGCGCTCGCGCGACACGTCGCGGAGACCATCGAGGCGCGCGGCACGCTGCGCATCGAGGTCGATCCGCAGGGTGCGCTGCGCTTCGCGTATCGGGAGTCCGGGGCGATCACGCACCTGCGCGGCGCGACGACCGCCAGCGATTCCGGTTTGCCTCTCGCGCTGTTGCTGGTTAGAGGCGCCCTGGGGCGCGTCGGGGGCGACGTCGAGATCACGGTCGAGGACACGGCGGTGCTGATCCTGATCCGGCTCGCGGCGCCCTGAAAGGAGCAGCGGTACGAGGGCCCTGGAGGGGACAGGCAGCATGCCGGACGCCCAGCGGACGACGCCGGATGCGGCGCTCGCCGAGGCCGGCACGGAGCAGCGCCGGCGCGTGCTGGTGGTCGACGACGAGCAGGGCGTGCGCGAGTCGCTGCGGCTCGTCCTGCGCGACCGCTACGACGTGACCGTCGCTTCGGACGGCGAGGAAGCTCTGCGCCGCGTCGCGAGCGAGCCGTTCGACGCCGTGCTGCTCGACATCGTCATGCCGGGCATCGACGGCCTCACGGTGCTCGAGCGCATCAAGGGCCAGAAGCCGGACATGCCGGTGGTGATCGTCACCGCGACCCGCACCGTCAAGACGGCGGTCACGGCGATCAAGCTCGGCGCCTTCGACTACATCGAGAAGCCGTTCGAGCTCGAGGAGCTGCGCATCCTGCTCGCCAACGCGACGCGCACCGCCGCGCTGCAGCGCGAGGTCAACGAGCTGCGCGCCGAGGTCGGACGCCGCTACCAGCTCGGCAACATCGTCGGACGGTCGTCGGCGATGCAGGACATCTTCCGCACCGTCGCGATGGTCGCGCCGCTGCGGACGACCGTGCTCATCACCGGCGAGAGCGGCACGGGCAAGGAGCTGATCGCGAAGGCGCTGCACTACCAGAGCCCGCGCGCGAGCCGCCCGATGACCGCGATCAACTGCGCCGCGATCCCCGACAGCCTGATCGAGACGGAGCTCTTCGGGCACGAGCGCGGCGCCTTCACCGGCGCGGACCAGCGCAAGCTGGGCCAGTTCGAGGTCGCGCACCAGAGCACCATCTTCCTCGACGAGATCGCGGAGCTGCACCCCTCGATGCAGGCGAAGCTGCTGCGCGTCATCGAGACCGGGCAGTTCATGCGCGTCGGCGGCACGAAGCCGATCGAGGTCGACGTGCGCATCGTCGCCGCGACCAACCAGAACCTCGAGAGCGCGATCGCGGCGGGCACGTTCCGGCCGGACCTGTTCTACCGTCTCAACGTGGTCGCGCTGCATCTGCCGCCGCTGCGCGAGCGGCGCGAGGACATGCCGCTGCTGATCAAGCACTTCACGGCCTCCAAGGCGGCGGAGCTCGGCATCAAGGAGCGCGCCTTCACGCCGGAGGCGATCGATCGCCTCCTGCGCTACCGCTGGCCGGGCAACGTCCGCGAGCTCGAGAACCTGATCGAGCGGCTGCTCGTCCTGGCAGACTTCGGTCCGGTACGGCCCGACGAGCTGCCGGAGGCGCTGCGGCAGGACACCTCGACCCTGCCGGCGGGCAGCGCGCGCACCGAGGTGCTGCTGGGGATCCGCACGCTGTCCGACGCGGTCGACGAGTTCGAGCGCGACATCATCGTCGAGGCCCTGCACCAGGCCGAGTTCAACCAGACTCGCGCGGCCGAACGGCTCGGCACCACGCGCCGCATCCTCAAGTACCGGATGGACAAGCTCGGCATCCGCGACCGCTAGCGGTGCGTCAACCCGGCACGGGGCGCGCGAGCAGCCACCAGAGCGCGACCGAGCACAGCGTCGCGAGCGACAGGAACGTCCAGACGAAGTAGCGCGCGTCGTAAGCGAAGAGCCGTGCCTCGAGCAGCCGCGCGCCGACGTAGGCGACGAGCACGCCGCCCGCCGCGCACCCCATCCACGGCGCGAAGCTCACGCCGCCGAGCAGCAGGCTGCCCTCGCAGCCCGCCGCCAGAGCCGCCGCCACGAGCCCGGCCAGCGCCGTCGCCGCCCTCCTTCGCATCGCACCGCACTGCATGAGCGAGGCGCGCGGGCCTTGCAAGCCGCCGCGAGCTGGCGCAGGTCGTTGCCGCATGCGCGCGCTGCTCGATCACACCACCGAGGCCGGCGCCGCGCTCCGCACGACGCTCGCGGCAACCGTCGCGATGGCGGTCGCTCTCGCCCTGCACCTCGAGGTGCCGGCGCTCGCGGCCGTCTTCGTGCTCGCGCGCGGCTCGGCCGGCGCGGTGACGATGCTCGCCGGTGCCGCGGCGGGGGCCGCCGCGGCGATCGCCCTGCTCGCGTCCTTCGACCAGAGCCGCCTCGCCTTCTCGCTCTCTCTCTTCCTTCTCACCGCCGGCGCGGCCTACGCCTCGCTGGGGCGCCGCGTCCCGTACGCGTTCATCCAGTTCCAGCTGAGCTTGCTGGTCCTCGTCGGCCAGGCGCTCGATACGCCCGACCGCGCGGTGGAGCACGCCTTCCACGACCTCGCGAACGTCGCCGTCGCGGCGTTCGCGGCCTTCGTCGCCGGCGCCTCGCAGCCGGTCGCGATCCCGGACCAGCTCCGGCGCACGCTCGCCGCCGCCCTCGCCCAGCTCGCGTCGCTCGACGTGGGCGCGGGTGATCCGCGGGCCCCGACCGCCGTTCGGCTCGAGCTCCTCGCGCGCCGCGCGCGCGTGCTGCTGGCGCAGGCGTGGCCGACCCGGCAGGCGTCGCGGGCGCGCCGCCGGGTGCTCGCCGTGGCCGTCGCGGCGGTCGACGAGCTCCACCGGTCGCTACTCGCGCTCGCCGCCGTGGGGCGCTCGCTGCCGGGCACCGCGGCGGGCGACGCCGAGCGTGCCACGCACGCGCTGCGCGGCTGCGCCGCGCGCCTCGCTCCCCTGGTCGCGCCCGGAGCTCGCGCCGGAAGCGCGCCCGCCGCGCTGCGCGCCGACGCGA
>JBFMAS010000463.1:0-2882 GCA_040755575.1 Thermodesulfobacteriota bacterium | reverse complement strand
TGGCCGAACGGCTTCTCGATGACGACGCGCGCGCCCGCGGTGAGACCCGCCGCGTGGAGCTGCAGCACCACCTTCTCGAACAGCGACGGCGGGATCTCGAGGTAGAACAGCGGGCGGCGCGCGCCGCCGAGGACCGCCCTCAGACGAGCGAAGGTGTCCTCCTTGCCGTAGTCGCCCTTGACGAAGCGCATGCGCGCCGCGAGCGCGCGGAACACCGCGTCGTCGATCGCGACGCCGGCCGCGGCGATCGCGTCGCGCGCCTGCGCGCGCATCGCGTCGTCGTCCCAGTCGGAGAACGCGACCCCGACCACCGGCACCTGCAGCACCCCGCGCCGCTCGAGGTGATAGAGCGACGGGAAGGTCATCTTCCTGGCGAGGTCGCCCGAGGCCCCGAACAGGACGAGCGCATCCGATCGCGTGCTGCTCTCCATCACCGCTCCTCCGGGAGTGGATCTATTCCGGAAGCAGGTGGCGAAGCAACTTGGCGTAGAGCCCGGGCTCCCTCGCGAAGTCGGCGAGCGAGTCGACGGTCTCGATGCGTCCTCGCCGTGCCGCCGCGGCGAGGCGTCGCGCGAGCGGCAGGGGACGGCTCGGATCGCCGCCCCAGGCGAGCACCGCGAGCGGCATCTTCAACGCGGCGACGGGGGCGAGGTCGTCGAACAGCACCCAGTTGGGCACGGCGCGGTTCGCCGCGACGAAGCTCTCGAGCCGATGGTGCGACCAGATCTCCGTGACGAGGCGCGCCGCCTCGCGCGGGATGCCCTGGCTCATCGAGGCGAGCGCGATGGCGTCTGCCGCGGCATCGAGGCCGTACTCGGCCGCGAAGTCGCCGACCGCGACGATCATCTGCCGGCTCGGATTGGGCTCGTCGCCGACCGTGGGCGCGACCTGCACGACGTGCTGCACCCGCTTGGGATGCATGGTGGCGAACAGCAGCGTCGTCGCCGCGCCCATCGACTCGCCGCCCACGATCGCCTGCGCGACGCCGAGCCCGTCGAGCACGGCGGCGACGTCGCCCGCCATGCGGCGCGGCTCGTAGAGCGCCGGATCGGTCACCGGCGTCGACCCGCAATGCCCGCGCTGGTCGAAGACGATGACGCGGAACTCGCTCGCGAGCGGCTCGAGCAGGCGCCGCGCCTGATGGCGGCAGCCGCCGAGGCTGTGCGCGAACAGGAACGGCCGCCCGTCGCCGAAGGCCTCGACCTGCAGCTCGAGCCCGTCGGACATGACCTTCAGCGACTGGTCGGGCATGGCGCTCCTCGCGCAAGTACCCCGGCGCGGCCGACGCTGTAAACACTTCGCGACGCGCGTGCGCGTCCCGCGCGCGACGGCCCCGGCTCGGGCGGCGGCGCAGCGGCCGCGCTATAGGACGCGCTCCCATGGAAGGCTGGACGCTGCTGCAGCTCGCGACGCTCGGAATCGCCGGCCTCCTCGCCGGCTTCGTCAACACGCTCGCAGGCGGCGGCTCGCTCGTCACCCTGCCCGCCCTGCTGCTGCTCGGTCTGCCGGCGGACGTCGCCAATGCGACCAACCGCGTCGGCGTGCTCGCGCAGTCGCTGGTCGCCGCGCGCGGCCTCGGCCGCGCGGAGAGCCTGCCGGGCTCGCAGATCGCATGGATCGTCGTCCCGTCGCTGCTCGGATCCCTGGTGGGCGCCTGGGTCGCGGCGCGCCTGCCGGCGAGCGTGCTGAAGCCCGTCCTCGTCACGACGCTGGTCCTGATCGCGGTCACGATGCTGTGGCGGCCCGAGGCCCTCGTGCCGGCGAGCGGTGCGACGCCGCGCGACCCGAGCGCACGGCCCGCCGCGCTGCTCGGTCTGTTCGCGATCGGCGTCTACGGCGGCTTCCTGCAGGCGGGCGTCGGCATCTTCCTGCTGCTCTTCCTGGGCGGCGTGCTGCGCTACGACCTCGTGCTCGGCAACGCGCTCAAGTCGCTGCTGGTCGCGGCGCTCACCGCGGTGGCGCTGGTGGTGTTCGTCGTCGAGGGCGAGGTGTGGTGGACGCCGGGACTGCTTCTGTCCCTGACCACGGTGCTCGGGGCGCAGCTCGGCGTCCACTTCGCGCTCCGCCGCGGCCAGGACGCGATCCGCAAGGTGGTGTTCGTCGCGGTGATCGCCTCGTGCATCGCGGCCGCGCTGCGCTGAGGCCCCTCGCGTCGCCGGGGCCGCTACGGTACGCTCCTCCCCCCGATGCCCCGGCACGTCGCCTTCGTCCTCGGAGCCCTGCTCGCCGCCTCCCTGGTCGCGGCGTGGAGCGTGCGTGCGCAGCTCGGCATCGAGCTCTCGACGCAGGCGATCCAGGCGCAGGTCGAGGCGATGGGCTGGAAGGCACCCGCGATCTACCTCGGGCTCTTGACGTTCCGCCAGTTCATCTTCCTGCCGGCGATCGTCATCCTGCCGGTGGGCGGCCTGTGCTTCGGTGCGACCGTCGGCACCGTGCTGGGCGCGACCGGCATCGTGCTGTCCGCGCTCATCACCTTCGCGCTCGCGCGCGGCATCGGCGGCCGCTGGCTGCACGACGTCTTCGGCTCGCACTACGCCTGGCTCGAGCGCCGCATCGAGGACGCCGGGCCGCCGGTGGTCGGCATCGTCACCGCGCACCCGACGGGGCCGATGGCGGCGTTCTTCTGGGGCGCCGGCTTCTCGTCGATGGCGCTGCTGCCGTTCGCGATCGCGGTCGCGGCCGGCGGCTCGGTCCGCGCGATGGCGTATGCGTTCTTCGGCTCGACGCTGCTCGTTCCGGGCTCGACGAAGTTCTACCTCGCGAGCGCGCTGCTCGCGGCGGCGGCGATCCTGCCGCTCGCGCACCGCGGCGTGCGGCGCAAGGTGTTCGGCGTCAAGTAACTCTCGCTCGCCGAGGCTTGCGGCGCCGCGCGCGCGGTGCGC
>JBFMAS010000462.1:0-12069 GCA_040755575.1 Thermodesulfobacteriota bacterium | reverse complement strand
CCTCCCGTGCCGCGAGCCGCGCGTCGAGCTCGACGTGCGCGCTCGGCTGCGCCCCGCCGACGCCGCGTGCGTCGGCGGTCGCCGTCAGCGTGCCGCGCACCGCGGGCAGCACGACCTCGCCGTCGCTGCGCACGCTCGCCTGCGCATCGAGCGACGCCATCGTGCCCCACGCAGTCACGCTCGCGTGGACGATGCCGCGCGCATCGGGCACCAGGGCGAGGTCGATCGGGCCCACGGCACCCGCGCGCAGCTCGCGCTGCTCCGGCGCACCCTCGACGTGCGTCCAGCCCCAGGCGAGCAGCTTGGTGGCGCCGCCCTCGACGCGCAGCTCGTCGAGCGACGCGATGCCCGATTCGAGCCGGCCGCGCGCGAGGGCGCGGTCGAGCGGCACGCCGCGCAGCCGGCCGCGCTCGAGCTGCAGCTCGGCCTGCAGCGCGCGCGCCTCGCCCGAGAGCGCGCTCGCGCTCGCCGTCAGGCGGCCGCGCAGCTCGCTGTCCGCGAGCGCCTCGGGGACGGGCGGCGGCAGCTCGGCGGGACGAAGCAGCGCGAAGCGCAGCTCGCCCGCCGCCGCGTGCGGCTCGGCGACCGCGACCCACGATGCGAGCTCCGCCGTCGCGGCCTCGCCTGGCGCAGCGAGCTGGACGTCGAGCAGCACCCGCTCGCCCTCGCGGCGGGCCTGTGCGGTGAGCCAGTCGGCGCCGACGTCGCCCACCCGGCTCGACCAGAAGCGCGCGTCGGCGGCGAGCTCGCGCGGCACGCCTTCGCCGAGCACGGCTTGCACGCTGCCGGCGCCGGATACCGACGCCGGCGGCGCGCCGTCGACGAGCGCCGCCGGGTCGATCGCGATCACCTGCCAAGACGCGTCGACGCGGTCGCCTGCCGACGTCTGCGCGAGCGCCCCCCACAGGTCCGCGCTGCCCGAGCCCGTGGCCAGGTGGACCTCGGCCCGCGGCTCGTCGAGCGTGCCGGCGACCTGCACGGTGCCCGTGAGCTGCGCGGTCGCCGCGATCTGCGGCGCGAGCGGCTTCACGTCGGCGCC
Source organism: Thermodesulfobacteriota bacterium (assembly GCA_040755575.1). GTDB lineage: Bacteria > Desulfobacterota > Binatia > UBA12015 > UBA12015 > DATCMB01. The sequence goes on along the minus strand of JBFMAS010000462.1, from coordinate 11,030 downwards.
GGCCAGGGGCCGCGCCTCGAGCGCCAGCTCCAGCGCGGACGGCGCACCGAGCTCGAGCCAGCCGCTCGCGGCGAGCTGCGACGCGGTCCCGAAGCGCGTCTCGAGCGAGCCGATCGTGAGCCTGCCGGGCTCGCCGAGGACGATCACCGAGCGCGCCTCGAGCGCGGCGAGCTCGAGCGGCTGCGGCGCGGCGCCCGTCACGCGCACGGCGCCGTCGCGCAGCACGACCTCGATCGCGCCGAGCCACGCGGGCGGCGGCCCCTCCTCCTGCTGCTCCTGCTCCTCGCTCGCGAACGCCCGGACGAGGTTCCACGTGCCGTCGTCGCGCCGCCGCAGCTCGACCGCGACGCCCTCGCCCTCGGCGCGGATGCCGATGCGCGGCGGCAGGACGCTCGCGAGGTCGGGGCGCACCCACAGCGAGCGCGCCGCGATCATGGTCTCGCCCTCGTCCGACAGCGTGACGTTCTCGGCGCGCACGCCCCGCCACACGCTCAGCTCCGTGAGATCGCCGATGCGCACCTGCAAGCGGAGCGCGTCGGAGAGCAGCGTCTCGAGGCGCGGGCGCAGGGCGGCGCGCGCCGCGGGCAGATCGGAGAGCAGCAGGACGGCCGCGAGCGCGACCACCACCACGCCGAGCAGCCCGGCGAGCGCGATCACGACGAGGCGAAGCATGCGCACGAGACGGTCCTCAGAAGTTCGGCCCGATGGTGAAGTGTACCTGGACCAGCGAGTCGTCCGAATCGCTGCCGTCGAGGCGCCGGCCGCGGTCGAGCCCGAAGCCGATGTCGAGCTCGACCGGGCCGACGGGCGTGACCGCGCGCACGCCGAAGCCGACGCCGGTCTGGATGTTCTCGGGCCGGAACTGCCAGGCCGACAGCTCGACGTCGCCCGCGTCGACGAACAGCACGCCCTGCAGCGGTCCCCAGATCGGGTGGCGCAGCTCGAGGCTGCCGACGACGACGCTGCGGCCGCCGATCGGGTCGTCCGAGCCCGACAGCGGACCGACGCGGCGCCGCGCGTAGCCGCGCACCGGGTTGATGCCGGTGCCGCCGGCGTAGAAGCGGTCCCAGAACTGGATCTGGTCGGTGTCGCCGTACGGCGCGATGGTCCCCGCGGTGAGCCGCGTCGCGAGCACCCACTCGCCCCACAGCGGCCGGTACGCGCGGCCGTCGACGATCACGCGATACCAGTCGAAGTCGCTGCCGAACGCCTCGTTCGCGACCTCGACCGAGCCGCCGAGCGCGAGGCCCTTGCTCGGGTTGACGGGGTCGTCGAGCCGTGACCAGCGGACCCCGGCCCCGGGCGCGACCGTGAAGCCCGAGTTCTGGTAGCCGGGCAGCGCCGCCTTCGACTGGTCGGAGACGTCGGACAGCGAGTCGTAGCCGGCCGTCAAGAAGAAGCTCGCCTCGGTTTCGTTGTCGATCCGCCAGTCGACGCGCGGCACGGCGCGCACGAAGTCGTCGACGTAGGTCGACTCGTCGTCCTGCCCGAGGGTGAAGCTGACGTACGTCTTCATCGAGCTCGCCGGGAAGTGCGGCTGCAGGAAGTTCGCCGCGATCGAGCGCCGCACCTGCGAGACCCGCGCCGAGAAGCTGAGCTGCCGCCCGCCGCCGAGGAAGTTGTAGTGGCTCCACGACGCGAGCCCGCGCACGCCGTCCTCGGTGCTGTAGCCCGCGCCGAGGCGGATCTCGCGGGGCGGCCCCTCGGTGAGCGTCAGCCGCATCGGGGCGACGCCGTCGACGACGCTCTCGGGCACGAGCCGGGCGATGGTGAACAGGCGCAGCCCGCGCAGGCGCCGGATGGTCTCGGCCGTCTTGCGCGTGTCGTAGACCTCGCCCGGCTGGTAGGCGATCTCCTGCTCGACGAGCGCGTTCGACACGTCGGTGAGACCCTCGATCGAGGTCTCGCCGAAGACGGCGACCTCGCCCGCCACGGCACGGTAGGTGACGTCGGCGCACAGGCGCGGCACGTCGACCACCGCCCGCCGCTCGACGGTCGCGGCCGCGTAGCCGTTCTCGCCGAGGAAGTCGACGATCTGCTGCGCCGCGCCCTGGTAGTCGCCCTCCGTGAAGTGCTGCCCGACGACGATCGCGAAGTCCTTGCGCAGACGGCGCATGCCGTCGGCGGGGATGGGCAGCGGGCCGAGGTCGAGGTCGACGCGACAGACGACGACGCGCTCGCCGAGCTCGACGACGAGCCGCGCACGCACCAGGCCCGGCTCGCCCGGGTCGTCCTCCGTCGCCCCCTCGTGCGGCTGCTGCAGCACCTCGACCTCGGGCCGCACCTGCGCCTGGTAGAATCCCTCCGCGCGCAGCTCGCGCTGGACCCGCGTCGCGTCGGCTTCGAGATCGGCTGCGTGGAACTCCGGCCGCTCGCGCCAGAACACCCAGAACGGGCGCGTCTTGGTCTGCAGGTCGGAGACGTAGAGGAAGCGCTGCACGAAGCTCAGTCCGTCGATCTCGATCCCGGCGATGCGCCACGTGCGGCGCGCGTCGAGCTGCTCGAGCGGGACGAAGCCCTCGTCCTGCGCCTCGGCACGACCCATGCGGAGGAGAAGGAGCAGGACGAAGAGCTGGATCACAGCTTTCGCTTGAGGTCGCACCGTGATTCCTACACCTATAGCGTCACCGTCCGCACTCAAAGGAGGGACGCACGCGGACGCGTGCGGCCCCGACGCCCATCGGAGGAGCGCAGCATCGAGTGGAGCTCGATGCGAGCACCGCACGGGGGCCATTTCGAGGGAGCCGACATGCAACTCGACGGACTCGGGATCATCGTCACCGGCGCGGCGAACGGAATCGGTGCGGCCACGCTCGCCACGTACGTGCGCGAGGGCGCTCGCGTCGCCGCGCTCGACGTCGAGGACGAGCGCGGCCGCGAGCGCACGGCGCCGCTCGGCGAGCGCGCGCGCTACTTCCATTGCGACGTGTCGCGCAAGCAGGAGGTCGACGCCGCGTTCGCCGACGCGGTCGGCTGGCTCGGCAGGCTCGACGTGCTCGCGCACGTCGCGGCGATCGAGCGCGGCGGGCCGGCGGAGAGCATCTCCCAGGAGGACTGGGCGGCGGTGCTCGGCGTGAACCTGATGGGCACCGTGCTCACCAACCAGGCAGCCTTCCGCCACATGAAGGAGCACGGGGGTCGCATCATCAACTTCGGCTCGGGGGGCGCGGTGCGCGGCCAGGTCGGCTCCTCGCACTACGCGGCGTCGAAGGGCGGCGTGCAGGCCTTCACGCGCACCGTCGCCGCAGAATGGGGCGGCTACGGCATCACGGTGAACGCGGTCGCGCCGGGCGCCTGGACACGGATGTACGACACCTACCTCGACCGCCTCGGCGAGGTCGGACGGCAGATGGCGGTCGAGGCCATGAAGCGCATGATCCCGATCGGCGGCAAGCTCGGTGACCCCGAGCGCGACATCGCGCCGGTGATGGTGTTCCTGGCGAGCTCGGCCGCGCACTTCATCACGGGCCAGCTCATCGCCGTCGACGGCGGCATGGTGATGCTGGGCGCGTGACGCGGCGCGGTCACTCGCCCGCGTGCAGCTCGGCGTGCGACGTGCGGAAGCCGTCGCGGAGCAGCCTCGGCACCTGGCCCCAGCCCTTGAACAGGATCCAAGCGGCGAGCAGCAGGTAGACGATCGAGACGCCGACGCGCTCCACCAGCGCCCACTCGCTCGGCACGATGGCGCCCAGGATGAACTGCGCCCAGAACAGCCCGAACAGGCCGAGCGCCTCCCACACCGAGATCGACAGCGAGAGCAGCGTCGCCACCGCGAACACCGACTGCGCGGCCGTGAGCAGCAGCTCCTCGCGCTGGTGTGCGTCGACCGGCAGCCCCGCGACGCCGCCCGAGGCGAGCGCGAAGACGATCGGCAGCGTGCCGACGAGCAGCGTCCACTGGTTCACCTTCGACGACACCAGCGTGCCGAGCCCCGCGTTGGTGTTGAGCCGCCAGGCGTAGAGTCCCGCGACCAGCAGCTCCGGCGCCTCGGACGCGAGCGGCGCGAGCCACTGCACGAGCAGGAACTCGCTCACGCCGAGCGTGAGGCCGGTCGCGACCAGCGCCTCCGCGAAGTGCTCGGCGACGAGCAGGATGACGCTCGCCGAGAACAGGAAGAGGACCGCGACCGACAGCCGGCGCTGCGGGGCGGCGAAGGTGCCGATGTAGCGCGCGGGGCCGACGAGGTGCGGCTCCTCGGCCGGCGCGCTCGCGATGCGGATCGTGTAGAGGACGAAGATGCCGACGAGCACGACGGCGTCGAGCAGGTTGATGGTGTCCTTCAGCGGCAGCGTGAGCGAGTAGACCGTCGCGGCGGCGAGATACGACAGCTCGATCGCGTGCGGGCGATCGAGCTCGACGGCGGTGAACCGCTGGCCCCGCTGGCGCCAGCGATACCACGCGATGAACACCACCATCGACCAGCCGACGCCGATCAGCAGCCGGTTCGCGCCGGTCATGTTGGCGAGCGCGAGCGAGCAGGGCGATGCCACCACCGCTCCGGGCTCGTTGCACGCGGGGCCGTACTCCGCGACGGCCAGCCCGGCCTTCCAGGCGAACACCAGGTCGACCGCGTACTCGGGCAGCACCGCGATGAACGCGAGCACGGCGATCGCGAGCCCCGCGGAGATGTCGAGCTGCACGACCTCGGCCGCCCACGACAGCATGAACGCCGCGCCGACGATCGCGAGGCCGAACAGCAGCGCCTCGACGGGATGCGACAGGTGGAAATCGAAGAGCCGCACACAGATCCCGGGGAGCGTCGCGGCGACCGCCAGCGCCAGGGAGAACTGCTGGCGTTCGGGGTGAACGTCGCGCAGGTCTTCGGCCGTCGTGGTCATCGTCCTACAGTCCTCCCAGAGCTACCCGGCGCGGGGCGAGCCGCAAATCTCGCGGTGCTTAGCAGAAGGGCGATGCCGTGCCACGGCGGCGCGCGCCGCGCGCGCCGCAGCCCGGCGCTGGCAGCGCGGCGCGCGGCGGGATAGCGGTCGCCGGCGACGTGCGAGCCGCACGAGACATACCCGACGCCCCGGTGCACGACGGCGAGGCGCGCTTCGAGCTGTGGCGACGGCGCACCGGGCTGGTGCTCGCGCCCGTGGCCTTCGCGGCCGCCTGGCTCGCGTCGGCCGACTTGCCGCTGCCCGCGCATCGGCTCGCGGCGATCCTCGCGGCCGTCGTCGTGCTGTGGGTGAGCGAGGCGATCCCGATGGCGATGACGGCGTTCCTCGGGGTCGCCGCGGCCGTGGTCCTCGGCGTCGCGCCGGCGCAGGCGGCCTTCGCCCCGTTCGCCGATCCCCTGGTCTTCCTGTTCATCGGCACGTTCATCCTGGCGCGCGCCATCTTCTTCCACGGCCTCGACCGCCGCTTCGCGTTCGCGATCCTCGGCATGCGCGGCGTCGGCGAGCGTCCGGCGCGCGTGCTGGTCGCGTACGCCGCCACGAGCTGCCTGCTGTCGATGTGGATCAGCAACACCGCGACCACCGCGATGATGTTCCCGATCGGCGTCGCGCTGCTGCGCTCGCTCGACCAGCTGCGCGACGCGCGCGGCGCGCAGTCCTTCGCCTCCGCGCTGCTGCTCTCGAACGCGCTCGCCGCGTCGATCGGCGGCATCGCGACCCCCGTCGGCACGCCGCCGAACCTGATCGGCATCGGCTTCCTGCGCAGGGAGACCGGCGTCGACGTGGCGTTCTTCTCGTGGATGGCGCTCGGCTTGCCGGTCGTCCTGATCGCATTCGCGACGATGATCGCGCGCTTGCTGTGGTCGTCGGCGGAGCGGCAGACGCGTCGCGCGGGCGTCGCCCAGATGATCGCGGACGAGCGCCGCGGCCTCGGGCCCTGGACGCGCGGGCAAATCAACACGGTGGTCGCGTTCGCCTTCGCCGTGGTGCTGTGGGTCGCGCCGGGCGTGATGGCGCTGCTGCTCGGCCAGGACCATGCCGCGTACGGGGCGTTCACGGCGGCGCTGCCCGAGGGCGTCGTCGCGATCCTCGCCGCCGGGCTGCTGTTCGTCCTGCCGGTCGAGCTGCGCGCGATGCGCTTCACCCTCGACTGGCGCGAGGCGGTGCAGATCGACTGGTGGATCGTCTTTCTCTACGGCGGCGGCATCGCCCTCGGCACGCTGGCCTTCACGACCGGCCTCGCCGAGCGGCTCGGCCTCGCGCTGACCTCGCTGGTCGGCGTGCGCAGCGAGCTCGGCCTGATCGCGCTGTCGGCGCTGATCGCGACCGCGCTCTCGGAGACGACGAGCAACACGGCGTCGGTCAACATGGTGGTCCCGGTGGTGATCGCGTTCGCGCGCTCGTCGGGCATCGACCCGCTGCTGCCCGCGATCGCGGCGACGATGGCGGCGTCGCTCGGCTTCATGCTGCCCGTCTCGACGCCGTGCAACGCCATCGTGTACGCGTCCGGCCGCATCCCGCTCACGACCATGATGCGGCACGGCATCTGGCTCGACCTGGCCGGCGTGCTCGTCGTCACGCTGGTGATCGGCGGGCTCGGGCCCTTGCTGCGGGGGATCCTCGGCGGCTGACTACGCGCCTGCGGCCGCCTCCGGCACGCGCTCCGTGTCGCGGAACAGCGCCAGCAGCTCGTCGCGCGCCCCGGCCGCGTCCTCGCGCCCGAGCTCCAGCAGGCGCTGCGTGTAGGCCGAGTCGAACAGCAGGTACGACAGCAGGTCCTTGTCGGTGAAGGCGCCGCGGGCCGCGGCGCGCATCGCCGCTCCCGCGACGCGATCGGCGAGGTCGCGGTCGCGCCCGCGGGCCGGCAGGCTCTTGCCGGCGAGCTCGCCGATGTCCTGCGACGGCTGGATGAAGCAGTTCTCGACCACGCGCAGCGGCGAGCCGCGCATCTTCTCGACGGTGCGGTTCAGGCGGTCGAGGAAGTCGGGGCCGAACTCGCGCAGGCCGGTCTCGAACACGGCGTTCATCAGCCGCAGCTGATCGATGTCGTTCTCGACGCGGTCGAGCAGCAGGGCGTTCAGCACCTTGCCCGCGAGGAACGCGGGGTTCAGGTAGGACAGCTCCCGCTGGCGCGCGAGCCGGTCCTCGACGTAGCTCGGTCGCCGGTGGCGGAGCCCGACGACCAGCACGCGGTCCGCGCCGAGGCGCAGCGCGGGCAGCAGCGGCGTGTTCAAGCGCAGCCCGCCGTCGCAGTAGAACGCGCCGTCGATGCGCCGCGGCGCGAACAGCACCGGGATCGCCGCCGACGCGAGCGCGTGGGCGAGGCCGATGCGCGTCGGGCGGGCGATCACGAACGGGTCGTCGGGCCAGTGCGGCGCCATGCCGTCGCGGTTCTCGAAGAAGACCACCGAGCGTCCCGTCGCGATCTCGGTCGCGGTGATCGCGAGCGCCTCGACGACGCCGCTCTGCACGTTGCCGCGGATGCGCGCCCAGCTCACCTGGTGCGCGACGATGTCCTCGAGCGGGGTGGTGTCGAACACCCCCGGCAGGCTCAGACCCTCGCCACGCGACGCGTCCGCCGGCGCCGCGCCGCCGAGGCGGCCGAGCAGCCACAGGGGCACGCGCAGCAGGTCGGAGACGCCGAGGCGATAGACGCGCGTCAGCGACAGCGACCGCCAGAGCCCGATGAGCTGGTCGCCGCTGCCGGGCGCCGCCCCCGTCGCGGCCAGGTAGCACGCGTGGATCGCACCGACGCTGGTCCCGGTGACGATCGAGAAGCGCACCGGGTGGCCGAGATGCTTCGGCAGCTCGTCGAGGACGTAGGACAGGACGCCCGCCTCGTAGGCGCCGCGCGCGCCGCCCCCGGAGAGAACGACGGCGATCCTCGGGGCCTGCGCGGAGGCGGACATGCGGGTCCCTACGTGCCCCTTCGCGAGGCACGGTTCAATGGCGCGCGGCCCGGCCGAAGTTGGGCATGCCCTGCAAACACGCTAAACAATGAACTGCCCCGCGCGCCCGGCGGCGCCTGCGGGGACGACTTGGGGATGGGAGAACAGTTGTCTGCGCCTGACTTCGTGAACCGCGCCAACGCCGAGTTCATCGACCGGCTGTACGAGCAGTACCGTCGCGACCCGGAAGGTCTCGAGCCGACCTGGCGGGCGTTCTTCGCGGGGCTCGAGTCGGGCCGCGCGGAGGCGGCGGTGCTCGGCGCCGACGGCCGTCCCGCTGCGCCGAGCGCCCGCCCGACGACCTACGGCCTGGTCGCCGCGTACCGCGACCTCGGGCACCTGCTCGCGCACATCGATCCGCTGAGCGACCCGCCGGTGTCGCACCCGTTGCTCGAGCTCGAGCACTTCGACTTCCACGAGACCGACCTCGACCGGCCGGTGGATCCGGGCGGCTTCCGCAGCGACCCGCCGCCGGCGACGCTGCGCGAGCTCGTGCAGGCGCTGCGCGAGACCTACTGCCGCACGCTCGGCGTCGAGTACACCGGCATCCGCGACCCCGAGCAGCGCGAGTGGCTCGAGGCGCGCATGGAGGCGTCGCGCAACGTCCCCGAGCTCGATCGCGCGACGCGCATGCTGATCTACACCAAGCTCGTCGAGGCGGAGGCCTTCGAGCAGTTCCTCCACGTCAAGTATCCGGGCCAGAAGCGCTTCTCGCTCGAGGGAGGCGAGACCCTCATCCCGATGCTCGAGCTGCTGATCGACGGGTGCGCGGAGGTGTCGATCGAGCAGCTCGTGCTCGGCATGGCCCACCGCGGGCGGCTGAACGTCCTCGCCAACGTGGTGCGCAAGCCCTACGAGATGATCCTGTCGGAGTTCGAGGGCAGCACTCTGCCCGACTGGGTGCAGGGCGACGGCGACGTCAAGTACCACCAGGGGTACTCGCGCGACCACCACGCGAGCAACGGCCGCACGGTGCACGTCTCGCTGACGCCGAACCCGAGCCACCTCGAGGCCGTGAACCCGGTGGTCGAGGGCAAGGTCCGCGCGAAGCAGCAGCTGCTCGGCGACCGCGACCATGCCAAGGTGCTGCCGGTGCTGGTGCACGGCGACGCGTCGTTCGTCGGCCAGGGGATCGTCGCCGAGACCCTGCTGCTCTCGCACCTGCCCGGCTACTACACGGGCGGCACCGTGCACATCGTGGTCAACAACCAGGTCGGCTTCACCACGCCGCCGACGTCGGCACGCCCGACACGCTACGCGACCGACATCGCACGCATCATCGAATCGCCGGTGTTCCACGTGAACGGCGACGACCCCGAGGCGGCGGTGCAGGCGATCCGGCTCGGGCTCGGCTTCCGGCAGCGCTTCGGCAAGGACGTCGTCATCGAACTGGTGTGCTTCCGCAAGTACGGGCACAACGAGCTCGACGAGCCGACCTTCACGCAGCCGACGATGTACAAGAAGATCGCGGCGCACCCGGGCACGCCGAAGCTCTACGCGAGCCGGCTCGGCGAGCAGCACGGCTTCCGGCCCGAGGAGCTCGAGGCCGTCCGCAAGGAGGTCAACGAGCTGCTCGACCTCGCGCTGTCCTACGCGCGCGACTTCCGCCCGCGCCAGGAGGTGTTCAGCTTCGGCGACGCGTGGACCGGGCTCGGGCCCGCCACGGCCGATCGCACCGCCGCGACCGCCGTGCCGCGCGAGCGGCTCGAGGGGATCGCGCAGCGCGCGGCGCGCGTGCCGGCCGGCTTCCATCCGCATCCGAAGGTGCAGAAGCAGTACGAGCAGCGCCTCGAGATGGTGCGGCGCGGCAAGGGCATCGACTGGGGCTGCGCCGAGATGCTGGCCTACGGCTCGCTGCTGCTCGACGGCACCCCGGTGCGCCTGTCCGGCCAGGACTCGGGCCGCGGCACCTTCAGCCACCGTCACGCGGTGCTGCACGACCAGGAGACCGGCGAGGAGCACGTGCCGCTCAACGCGATCGCCGGCGAGGGCGAGACGCAGGCGACCTTCGAGGTGATCGACAGCATGCTGTCGGAAGCGGCCGTGCTGGGCTTCGAGTACGGCTACTCCTCGGCGGCGCCGCACATCCTGACGCTGTGGGAGGCGCAGTTCGGCGACTTCGCGAACGGCGCACAGGCGATCATCGACACCTTCATCGCCGCGGCCGAGTCGAAGTGGCAGCGCGCGAGCGGCCTCGTCATGCTGCTGCCGCACGGCTACGAGGGCCAGGGCCCCGAGCACTCGAGCGCACGGCTCGAGCGCTTCCTGCAGCTCTGCGGCGACGACAACATGCAGGTCGTGAACCCGACCACGTCGGCGCAGTTCTTCCACCTCGTGCGCCGGCAGATGCTGCGGCCGTTCCGCAAGCCGCTGGTCGTCATGTCGCCGAAGAGCCTGCTGCGCGCGCAGGCCGCGAGCTCGGCGATCGAGGACCTGACCGAGGGCACGTTCCAGCCGGTGCTGCCCGACCCCGTGTCGCTCGACCCCGACGTCGTGACGACGGTCGCTCTCTGCTCCGGCAAGGTGTTCTACGACCTCGCCAAGGCGCGCGAGGACCGTGCCGACCTGCGCGTCGCCGCGATCCGCGTCGAGGAGCTCTATCCCTTGCCCGCGCGGCAGCTCGCCGACGCCCTCGAGGCGTATCCGGGCGCGCGCGACGTCGTGTGGGTGCAGGAGGAGCCGATCAACATGGGCGCGTGGTGGTACGTCGCGCAGCACCTGCCCGCGCTGCTCGGCAACCGGACGCTGCGCTACGCGGGACGCGACGAGGCGGCAAGCCCGGCGACGGGCTCCTACGGGCTGCACGGCAAGGAGCAGGCGGCGCTGCTCGCCGCGGTCTTCGACGGCATCCCCGAGCGGCCCGCGGCCCGGCCGCGGCGGGTCGTGGGCCCCGGCAAGGCGCAGGCCGCCGCGAGGACGAGCTGATGGCCTTCGAGGTCCGCATCCCGTCGCTCGGCGAGTCGGTGAGCGAGGCGGTCATCGGCCGCTGGATCAAGCAGGACGGCGATCTCGTGCAGGCCGACGAGCCGATCCTCGAGCTCGAGAGCGACAAGGCCAACATGGACCTCGCGGCCGAGCAGGCCGGCCGCCTGCACGTCCTGAAGAAGGCCGGCGAGACCGTCACCGAGGGCGACGTCGTCGCGACGACCGAGGCGGCCGAAGCGGCCGCGGCGGGCGCACGCGAGGG
>JBFMAS010000461.1:0-4643 GCA_040755575.1 Thermodesulfobacteriota bacterium | reverse complement strand
CGCCCTCGAGCTTCATCTGGCCGGGGCTCGGCTCGACGCCCGCGCTCTCGAGCAGCGCCTGCGGGCCGATCCCGGTGCCGGCGCGCCGCCCGCCCTCGCCCGCCGTCGCGTCGTCGCCGCCCGCGGCCGCCACGGCGCCGGCCGGCACCTCGAGCGGCGCGCGCGTCTCGGCGTACCACGGGACGAGGAACAGCCAGGCCGCGACCAGCGCGAGCAGCAGCAGGAAGACGTCCGCCGGGACCGGGGCGATGCCGAGGCGCTGCCCCGCCCAGCGCGCGAGCTGGACGCGGTTGTCGGCGACGAGCTCCGGCCACAGGCGTGCGCCGCGGTCCGACCGCGCGCTGACCAGCGTCAGCAGGCGCTGCTCGAGCGGCACCTTGCGCTCGACCCAGCGCGCGGCCTCGAGCTCGTCCGCCCAGCGCGCATGCGCCTGCCGCAGCGAGAGCAGGGCCGCGACGAGCGTCACCACGGCGAGCGCCGCGAGGGCGACGCGAAACCAGGGCGGCGACAGCCAGGCCGCGCACGCCGCCAGCCCGGAGGCCGCGAGGAGCGCGACGGCGAGGCTCCGGTAGAGGGCCCGCTGCAGCGTGAGGCGGTTCAGCCGGCGCGCGACGTGGGCCAGGCGAGCCTCCGTCTCCGGCGCCTCGAGTCCGGTGGAACCGTCGATCGGGACGAGGGATTCGGCGGGGCTCAGCGACAACGGATGGGACGCTACGCGAGGGCCTCCGGGCGGTCAACACGCGTCGCCGCCCGCAGCCGGCGCGGCGGTCGAGCGGTCGGAGGGCAGCACCGAACGGCCCGTCGGGCGGCTATACGCGCGGCAGCCGCGCGCGCAGGCGGCGCCCGACCTCGTCGAGCGTCTCGAGGCGCTTGGCGTACGCCCAGCGGATGCGATCGCGGCCGAGCCCCGGCGTCGCGTAGAAGCTCGACCCGGGCACCACGGCGACGCCGACCTCGCGGATCAGATGCCGCGCGGCCGCGTGGTCGTCGCCGACCGACGCGAGCGGACCGAAGTCGGTCATGACGTAGTACGCGCCCTCGGGCGGCGAGGCCGCGAAGCCGTGCTCGGCGAGGATCGCCATCATCCGGGCGCGGCGCTCGTCGTACTCGCGGACGAGGCGGTCGTAGTAGCTCTCCGGCAGCGCGAGCGCGGCCGCTGCGGCGTGCTGGAGCGGCGTCGGCGCGCAGATGGTGAGGAAGTCGTGCACCGTGCGCAGCGCCGTCGCGAGCGGCTCGAGCGCGCATGCATAGCCGAGCCGCCAGCCCGTCACCGCGAAGGTCTTGCCGAGGCCCCCGATGGTGATCGTGCGCTCGGCCATGCCGGGCAGCGTCGCGAGCGGCACGTGTCGGCGGCCGTCGTAGAGGATGCGGTCGTAGATCTCGTCGGTCACACAGACCGCGTCGTGCTCGATGCAGAGCCGCGCCACCCCCTCGAGCTCCTCGCGCGTGAAGACGCGGCCGGTCGGGTTGTGCGGCGAGTTGATCAGCACGGCACGCGTGCGGCTGGTGAAGGCTCGGCGCAGCTCGTCGGGGTCGAGCAGGTGGTGCGGTGGGCGGAGCGCGTGGAAGACTGCGCGCGCGCCGGCGAAGGTCGCGGCCGGCAGGTAGTTCTCGTGGAACGGCTCGACGATCACGACCTCGTCGCCCGGGTCGACCGCCGCGAGCAGCGCGGCGGTGATCGCCTCGGTGACGCCGCAGGTGACCACGGCGTGGCGCTCGGGGTCGAAGTCGAGGCCGTAGCGCTCGCGCAGCTTGCCGGTCAGCGCCTCCCGTAACGGCCTGATCCCCCAGGTGACGGCGTACTGGTTGTGGCCCGCGTCGATCGCCGCGTGCGCGGCCGCGATCACCTCGGGCGGCGGCGGGAAGTCGGGGAATCCCTGCGCGAGGTTGACGGCGTCGTGCTCGAGGGCGAGGCGCGTCATCTCGCGGATGACGGACTCGCGCAGGCGCGCGAGCCTCTGGGCCGGGAGGCGCATGCGGCGTCCCGTTTACTGGATGCGAGCCCGGGCCGGTAGCGGCGTCTTTACACGCTCGGCGGCCGGGGATAGTCCGAAATCGTCAGCACGGGTGAGCCACCCGGGAGGAGGAGGCTGCGTCGCATGACCGCACCGTCCATGTCCCCGGCCCCGACGGCGCGTCGGGATCTCGACGCCGCCGAGTTCCGCAAGCACGGAATCGTCGCCGGGCTGGTCGGCGCTGCGCTGCTGGCCGTCTGGTTCCTGATCGTCGACGTGCTGCGCGGTCACCCGCTGTTCACCCCGACGCTGCTGCTGCACGCCCTGCTCTCGGGCGGGGACGCGCCGCCGCCCGAGGAGGGCTCGATCGCGTCGACGCTGCTGTTCACCGCGGTGCACGCCCTCGCCTTCACCGCGATCGGCGTCATGGTCGCCGAGTTCCTGCGCCAGTTCGACCTCGTGCACAGCCGCGCCCTGATGCTGGTGCTGCTGTTCGTCGCGCTGTGCGTCGCCTTCCTCGCCTTCGGCGTGCTGTTCGCCGTGCTCGGACCGGAGGGGATCACGCTGCGCGACGCGTTCATCGGCAACGCGCTCGCGGCGTTCGGGATGGCGGCGTACCTGGGCCGCGCGCTGGGCGACGCGAAGGTGGATTAGCTCGCGCTCGGCCGCGCGCTGCGCGCGCGGATCACCTCACGCGAGATGGTCGGACGACCTCGCTACGCGAGGTTGTGGAACACCTTCTGCACGTCGTCGTCCTGCTCCAGAGCGTCGATCATCTTGAGGACCTCGGTGGCCTTGTCCTCGGGGAGCTCGACCGGGGTTTGGGCCACGTACTCGGACTCGGCGGAGAGCGGCGTCAGGCTGCGGTCCTCGAGCGCTTTTTGCATTTGACCGAAGTCGGCGAAGGCGCAGCGGATGACGAGCTGCGGCTCGCCCTTCTCGCCCGTGCTCTCGCCCATCTCCTCGAGCCCGTGGTCGATCAGGTCGAGCTCGAGCGCCTCCTGGTCGATGCCCTCGGGTGACAGGCGGAAGACGCCCATCCGCTTGAACTGGAAGGCAACGCTGCCGGTCGCGCCCAGGTTGCCGCCCGCCTTGTTGAAGTGGCCGCGCACGTTGGCGACGGTGCGCGTCGCGTTGTCGGTCGCCGCCTCGACCATCACCGCGACGCCGTGCGGCGCGTAGCCCTCGTAGACGATCTCCTCGTAGCTCTTCGCGTCCTGGCCCGAGGCGCGCTTGATCGCGCCCTCGACCTTGTCCTTGGGCATGTTGACCTGGCGCGCGTTCTGGATCACGCGGCGCAGCGCCGGGTTGTTGTCCGGGTTCGGCCCGCCGGCCTTCACCGCGATCGTGATCTCCTTGCCGATGCGGTGGAACGCCTTCGCCATGCGGTCCCAGCGCGCGAACATGGTGGACTTGCGTGTCTCGAAGATGCGGCCCATGGCGGCGGAATTTAGGGTGCGGAGCGCTCGCCGTCGAGTCGACGTTCTTCGCCGCCGGCGTCATTGACGGCCGTCGCGAGCCGTCGCTACGCTCGCCGCATGGCGACCCCGTCGCGAGCCCCCGAGCCGCGGCGCTTCACGCGCGAGGAGTACTACCGGATGTACGACGCCGGTCTCTTCCGCGACGAGCGCGTCGAGCTGCTCGACGGGGAGATCATCGCCATGGGCCCGAAGAACCCGCCGCACGCGTCGTCGGTCGCGCGGATCAGCATGGTGCTCACCCCGCGGCTCGCAGAAAGGTACAGCGTCCGCGTGCAGCTCCCGATCTCGCTCGACGACTGGAGCGAGCCGGAGCCCGACTTCGTCGTCTGCACGCTCGATCCCGACAGCTATGCGAGCGGACACCCGACGCCCGGGAACGTCCTGCTGCTGATCGAGGTCGCCGACGCGAGCCTCGCCTTCGACCGCAAGCGCAAGCGCGCCGCCTACGCGCGCGCCGACATCCCGGGGTGCTGGATCGTCAACGTGCCGGATCGCTTCGTCGAGGTGTCGCAGCGCCCCGACCGGGCGGCGAAGCGCTACCGCGTGCGGCGCGCGCACGGCCCGGCGAGGTCTCGAGTCTGCCCGACGGCACGACGATCGAGGTCGGCAACCTGCTGCCGCGGCGCTGAGGCGGGATGCGACCGAAGGCCAGAGTTGGCCGACAAGAATTGAAGGCCAAGCGCCTCCTGGTGCCGCGCTCATGTAACGTGAACGCCAAACGCATCAGGGACTCTGGCGGTCGGAAAAACCACCTAGAGTGTAGTCGACGACAAGCTCGATAACGCTGCGCAGCGCTGGAGAACAGTTCTTAAACTCTAGTTTTCGCAGAGCATCCTCGCCGTGCTTCTGCAATGCTTCACCGATGAGCGCGTGGACATACGATTGCGTCGCGTAGGAAATCGGCTTGAAGTCCAAGATTACGCGCTCCCCACGCTCTAGCGCGGGCATGATCTGGTTCAGTCGTATGCGCTTCGCCTCCTCCTTGTTCTCCGCGAAGCGATTTGCTCCTGGCTTCAACAGTAGGCGGGTCATGTGAACCTTATCTTTCTACGGTGCTTCTCGCGTCTCGGGATCTTATCGAACTGGCGAGTGACAAGTTCTCCCGTCATCCAGCGCCGATTCTTCCCCGCGCTTGACGCGCCCGATCGGCGCGAAGAGCGAGCCTGAGATCCGAGAGCTCGGTGGCGAGGTCGATCCAGCGATCGAC
>JBFMAS010000460.1:0-3281 GCA_040755575.1 Thermodesulfobacteriota bacterium | reverse complement strand
GGCGCGCGCGCGGACGCGCGCGCTCGCCGAGCACACCTACGAGCACCGCATGCGGACGCTGCTCGCGACGATCCTCGTCCACGAGCAGGACCGGATCGCCGCGGCACGCGGCGTGCGCAGCTTCGGCGACGCGCGCGCGCAGGTGCACGGGTCGAAGCCGCTCGCGGACTTCCTCGCCGGCTTCCCCGAGGACGCGCCGCTCACGCTCGACGCGATCGTGCGCGACGTCGTCGGGCGCACCGGCCCGCTCGCCGACGAGGAGGCGATCTTCCTCTTCCTGCACCAGTTCCAGGAGCTCTACCTGAGCGAGGCCCTCGTGTGAGGACGGACCGCATCCTGATCGTCAACCTGACGCGTCTCGGCGACCTGCTGCAGACCTCGCCGACCGTCGAGGGGCTGCGCGCACGTCACCCCGGCGCGTCGATCACGCTGGTCGCGGAGAAGAGCTTCGCCGACGTCTGCGAGGCGATTCCCGGCGTCGACGAGGTGTACCGCATGGACCTCGACCACCTCGGCCGGCTGCTGCTCGCGGGCGGCGACGGCCTCGTCCGCGCGCACCACGCGGTGCGCGAGACGGTCGAGGAGCTGCGCGCGAGGCGCTTCGACCTGGCCCTCAACTTCTCGAGCTCGCGCATGAGCGCGGTGCTGCTCGGCCTGCTGCGGATTCCCGACGTGCGCGGCTGGTCGATGACGCCGGACGGCTTCCGCGCGATCCGCCACCCCTGGGCGCGCCTGTTCGCGACGCAGTGCCTTAACCGGCGGCTCGCCTGCTTCAACCTGGTCGACTGCTATCGCGGGGTCGCGGGCTGCCTCGACGAGCCCGGTCCGCGGCGGCTGCGCTACACGGTCGCGGACGCGGCGCGGCGCTCGGTCGCGGCGACCCTGCACGAGGCGTCCAACGGCGACGCCGACGGCAACGGCGCGCGCCCGCTGGTCGCGCTGCAGCTCGGCGCGAGCCGCGCGATCCGCCGCTGGCCGGTCGAGTCGTTCCGCGCGCTCACGCGGTCGCTGGTCGAGCAGCGCGTGCGCGTCGTCCTGATCGGCGGCGCGGGCGAGCGGGAGCTCGCCGACGCGGTGTGCGCGGCCGGCGGAGACGCCTCGTCGATCGTCGACCTGTGCGGGCGGACGTCGATCGCGGAGCTCGCGGCGCTGCTCGAGCGCTGCGCCCTGCTGGTCAGCGGCGACACCGGACCGCTGCACATGGCGGCCGCCGTCGGCACGCCCGTGCTCGGCCTGTTCTTCGGCCCGGCGCTGCCGCTCGACACCGGGCCGTACGGCGTGGACCACGTCGTCCTGCAGGCGACGCCGCCGTGCGCGCCGTGCGACCACGAGGTGCTCTGCCTCGATCCGTTCTGCCGCGGCATGATCCGCCCGGAGCTCGTGGCGCGGGTCGCCCTCGCGCGGCTGCGCGGCGACTTCGCGGCGATCGAGGAGGCGGCGCGCGGCCTCGCGGGCGTCGTCGTGCACCGCACCGGCTTCGACGCGGACGGCCTGCTCGAGTGCCGGCCGCTCGGGGCGTCGGGGGTGCGCCGCGAGGACGCGTTGCGCCGCGCGTACCGTGCGGTCTGGCTCGTGCGGCTCGAAGGGCGTCCGCTGCCCCCGCCGGACGGCGCCGCGCGGCTCGACGCCGCCCCGTTCGCCACGCTCGCGCCGGTCGCGGAGGTCGGCGTGGAGCTCTCGCGCAGGCTCTGCGGCGCGCTCGGCGCGGTGCCGGACGTCGGCGCGCTCGAGCGGCTCGGCCGCGAGGTGGAGGCGCTCGACCGCACGATTGCCGAGCACGGACGCGTCCATCCCGACGCCGCGCCGCTCGCGCAGTCGTTCGCGTTCGACAAGGAGGCCCTGCCGGAGCGGGACCTCGGCGTGCTGGCCGAGGAGCTCGCGCGGCTCTACGGCGAGCTCGCGACGTCGGCGCGCCGGATGGTGCATCTGCTCGGCGGCGGGACGCCGCGAAGGGAGGAGGACGTTGCGGATCTTCGTCAATGACCGCGAGATCACGGGTCTCGACACGGCGCATGCGACGCTCGGCGAGGTGGCGCAGGCGCTCGAGGTGTACGTCGACCCGCGCGAGGTACCGACGCTCGTCACGGTCGACGGCCAGCCGTTCTCGGCCGGCGACGAGCCGAGCTGGGCGCGCCGTTCCGCCGCCGCCGTGTCGCGGCTCGAGCTCACGACGCGAAGCGTTCCGCAGCTCGCGGCCGAGCTGCGCGACGAGGTCGCCGCCGCCCTGCGCTGCGTCGCGGCGAAGGTCGAGGCCGCGGTGCAGCGCTTCGGCCGGAGCGACGTGCGCGGCGGGCAGCAAATGCTCGCGACCGCGATCGAGGAGCTCCGCCTGACGCTCGTCCTCGACGACCAGACGGCGCAGCTCGGCGGCGGAGGCGCGGTGACGAGCGCCGCCGAGGTCGAGGCGCTCGCGACGGAGCTGCTCGCGGTACAGGACAGGCGCGACGTCGCCGCGATGCGCGCGCTGCTCGCCGATCGTCTGCTGCCGCTGCTGTGCGTCTGGGGCGAGCGCGCGACGGCGTCGGCGGCCGACGGCGGCGCGTCGGCTGCGGCGCGTCTCGCGCTGCCGGAGCCGTGACCCCGCGTCAGCCTTCTGACTGATCGATAGTCACTACGCGGGGCGGCAAGCGATTCCGCGGGCTGCAATTTTTGCCCTGAGTTGCAGGCGGCCTCGGGCGTCGTCGTGGTGGCACCTGCATTGCTCGCACGGCGGCCTGCCGATGCGAGCGCACGAGGTCATGCGGGGCGGACCGCGCCGAGCCGCCGTCTGCCTGCTGCTGGGGGCGCTGTGCGCGCCGGCGACGGTGGTCCGCGCCGCCGAGCTGACCTCGGCGCCCCACTTCCTCGCGCTCGGCGACCGCACGCGCGTCGTGCTGTTCGCGGGCGCCCCGGTCGGCGGCGCGATCGCGCGCCGCAGCGCCGACGGCGGCATCGAGGTCACGGTGCCGCGGCTCGAGGTGCCCGACTGGCTCGCGGGGCGCGTCTACGACGACCGCGAGGCGGGCGGCACGGGCGCGACGCGCGTCTCGCTGGCGGCGACGCCGGACGGCGAGGCCCGGGTCCGCATCGAAGCGGACGTCCCCGTGCGCCGCGTGCACGCGTTCCCGGCGAGCCGCCCCGCGCGCGTGATGATCGACCTGCTCGCGAGCGACGACTCGCCGCTCGCCGCGGACGCTCGCCGTCCCGCGACGGAGGCGCGCACGCGCGAGGCGGCGCGTCCCGCGGCGACCCCCGCCGCTCCGGCAGCGGTCGCCGCGCGGGAGACCGCGGCGCCGACCGCC
>JBFMAS010000459.1:0-6143 GCA_040755575.1 Thermodesulfobacteriota bacterium | reverse complement strand
GACGTGCGGCTGCGGCCGCCCTTCGCCGCCGCGCCCGCGGGCCGCTCGCCGAGCCGCGAGAAGAGGTCGGGTTCGCTCATTCGTGTCAGCCCCGAGTGTGGCTCCGCGAGCGCGAGAAAGCGAGCGCGGAAGCTCGCGAATTCGACACGCCGGCGGCGACCGTGCTAACGCCGACGAGGTTGGGTGCGGACGCGTCCATGGTCGGCCTCGTGCTCAAGCGCAAGGCCCCGCGCGCGCGGGACGTCGCGCGGCAAGTGGTCGCGTGGCTGGAGGGGCGGGGCGTCCGCGCGCTGGCGGAGCCCGACGATGCGGCCTGGCTCGGCGCCGTCGCGAGCGACAAGTCGGCGATGTTCGCGCGCGCGCAGGCGATCGTCGTGCTGGGCGGCGACGGCACCCTGCTCGCCACGGCGCGGCTCGCCGGCGAGCGCGAGGTGCCGATCGTCGGCGTCAACCTGGGCGGCCTGGGCTTCCTCACCGAGATCACGGTCGAAGAGCTCGAAGCGACCCTCGAGCACACGCTCCGCGGCGAGGCGGCGATCGACCGGCGCAGCATGCTGCGCGCGACCGTGCGGCGCGCAGACGGCGAGTCGGAGGTCTACCAGGGGCTCAACGATGCCGTGCTGAGCCGCGGTGCGCTCGGCCGGACGATCGACATCGAGACCAACGTCGACGGCCAGTTCCTCGCCCTCTTCAAGGCGGACGGCGTCATCGTCGCCACGCCGACCGGCTCGACGGCGTACTCGCTGTCCGCCGGCGGCCCGCTGGTGCATCCGTCCGTCTGCGTGGTCGTGCTCGCGCCGATCTGCCCGCACAAGCTCAGCGTCCGTCCGATCGTCATCGACGACGCGTCGCGGCTCGAGTTCCGTCTGCGCTCCCCGGGCGAGGAGCTGCTGCTGACGCTCGACGGGCAGCAGACCGTGCGGCTCGGCGTCGAGGACGCGGTCGAGGTCACGCGCTCGCCGCACGTCGCCTGCCTCGTACGGTCGCCGCAGCTCGGCTTCTACGACCTGCTGCGGACGAAGCTCGGCTGGGCGCGCTAGCCCTCATGCTGCGCCTCCTGCGCGTCAAGGACTTCGCGCTGATCGAGGACCTCGAGCTGCGCTTCGGGCCCGGGCTGAACGTCGTCACCGGCGAGACCGGGGCAGGGAAGAGCCTCCTGCAGCGCGCGCTCGCGATCGCGGCCGGCCACCGCGCCGGCAGCGAGATGGTGCGCGCGGGCTGCGAGGCGGCGCGCGTCGAGGCGGTGTTCGATGCGGGTGGGCGCCGAGCCGAGGTCGACCCGCGTCTCGCCGCGCTCGGCGTCGAGGCGACGCCTGCGGGCGAGCTCACCGTCCGGCGGACGATCGCCCGCAGCGGGCGCTCGCAGGTGTCGATCGACGGACGCCCCTCGACGGTCGCGACGCTGCTCGAGCTGGGCTCCGCCTTGATCCACCTGCAGGGGCAGCACGAGTCGCTGCGCCTCGCCCAGCCCGAGACCCACCTCGAGATGCTCGACCACGCCGCCGGCACGTCGGCGGACGCCGTGTCCTTCCGCGCCCGCTACGCGGGGCTCGCGGAGCTCGTCGCGCGCGTGGATGCGCTCGAGCGCGGGGCCGCGGAGCTCGCGAGGCGTCTGGAGATCGCCCGCTACGACCTCGAAGAGCTCGTGCAGGCGAAGCTCGAGCATCCGGACGAGGAGTCCTCGCTCGCGACCGAGCGCACCCGGTTGCGCAACGTGGAGAAGCTCGCGCAGGGCGCCGGCGAGGCGGTCGAGCGCCTGCACGCGGCCGACGGCGCTGCGCTCGCGACGGTGCAGACGATGGCGCGCCGGCTCGGCGACCTCGCGGCCGTCGATCCGGCGCTCGACGAGATCGCCGCCGAGCTCGCACGCGCCGCGGAGCCGCTCGCCGACGCGGTGCGGGCGCTGGTCGACTACGCGGAATCGCTCGAGGCCGATCCGCGGCGCCTCGAGGACATCGAGGAGCGCCTCGCGCTGCTCGCGCGCCTGATGCGCAAGCACGCGGTCCCGGACGTCGCGGGGCTCGTCGCCAGGCGGGACGCGCTGCGCGCCGAGCTCGCGCGCTCGGCGTCGGACCTCGCCGACCCGGCCGCCCTGCGCGACGAGCTCGAGCGCGAGGCGGACGAGGCCTGGCGGGCCGCATCCGTGCTGTCGCGGGCGCGACGCGCCGGCGCCGAGCGCCTGACGCGGGCGCTCGAGGGCGAGCTCGCGACGCTCGGCATGGCGGACGCGCGCTTCTCCGTGCGCTTCGAGGCGCTGCCGCCGGGTCCGTCGCGCGGCGCCGCGGCGGTCCTGACGCGCGACGGCGCGGGGCTCGGTCCGGACGGTCTCGACCGGGTCGAGTTCGACCTCGCGGCCAATCCCGGCGAGGGCGCGCGGCCGCTCGCGCGGATCGCGTCGGGCGGCGAGCTGTCGCGGCTGATGCTCGCGCTGCGCAACGTCGCGGGCGGGGCGCCCGTCCCGACGCTGGTGTTCGACGAGGTCGACGCCGGCATCGGCGGGGCGACCGCCGAGGTCGTCGGCCGCCGCCTGCACTCGCTCGCGCGCCGGCACCAGGTGATCTCGATCACCCACCTCGCGCAGATTGCCGTCTTCGCCGACCATCATTACGCAGTGGTCAAGACGCGCGACCGCGGACGCACGCGCACGCAGGTGCTCGAGGTGCAGGGCGAGGAACGCGTGGCCGAGCTGGCCCGCATGCTGGGGGGCACGTCGAGCGAGGCGGGCCGAGCGCATGCGCGCGAGCTGCTCGCGGGCGCGGATGCGGCCCTCGCGCCGGCGGTCTCCGGAGAACGAGCGGCGAGGCCGCGCGGACAGCGACGCCTCGCGGCGTCAAGACCATCGTGAGGGAAAGGAGAGCGACAGAGGGTGCGACTGATCGAGCGGGTGGCGATCGTCACCGGTGCCGGGAGCGGCATCGGGCGTGCGATCGCCCGGACCTTCGCCGCCGAGGGAGCGGACGTGGTGCTCGCCGGGCGGCGCGTCGAGCCGCTGGAAGAGACGGCCGCGATGACGACGGCGCTCGGGACGCGGGCGCTCGTCATGCCGGCCGACGTGTCGGTCGAGGAGGACGTGCGCGAGCTCGTCGAGCGCGCGATCGGCGACTTCGGGCGGATCGACGTGCTGGTGAACAACGCGGCCAGCGCCGGCGAGGACCAGACCGTGGCCAACATGACGCTGGAGAACTGGAACGCCACCATCGCGACGACCCTGACCGGCGCGATGCTGTGCGCACGCGAGTGCTTGACGCGCTCGATGCTGCCGCGACGCTCTGGCGTGATCGTCAACGTCGCGGCAAGCGTCGCGCGTCACGGCCTGCCGCGGCGCTCGCATTTCAGCGCGGCCAAGGCCGGCCTGCTCGCGTTCACGACCGCGCTCGCCGGCGAGGTCGGTCCGCAGGGCATCCGGGTGAACGCGATCGTGCCGGGGCCGGTCGCGACCGAGCTGCTGCACAAGTACCACCAGCGCGTCGCGGCGGAGCGCGGCGTCGCCTACGAGCGGATCGTCGCCGAGGCGTCGCGCGGCACGGCGCTGCGGCGGCTGATCACCCCCGAGGAGGTGGCCGCCGTGGCGGCGTTCCTCGCCAGCGAGCAGGCGAGCGGCATCACCGGACAGGCGATCGACGTCACCGGCGGCGCCTGAGGCACGTCGTCGAGGTCGCCTTGCATTCGGGCGGGGGTTCGCTTACCTAGGGCGCGACGGATTTTCGGGGCCGTAGCTCAGTTGGGAGAGCGCTTGAATGGCATTCAAGAGGTCGAGGGTTCGATTCCCTTCGGCTCCACCTGAAAAACCCGGGAACGCGCCGCGCCGCCCCGCGCGAGCGCCCCGCTGCAGTGCCGGTCTCCAGCATCCGACGGAGCCGGCGTGCGAACGCGACGGCTGACGCCGCCCCCGACGGTCGCGCGGTGATACGAGGGCCACGGCCCGCGAGGGCAGGGCGCCATGGCGGACTGCGTGTCGCGGCTGCGCTCGCACGCGCGACCTTCCGGAGGCGCGCAACAGGTGTATGGTGGACCGCGTGGGGAAGGTGCGTGTGGCAGTGAGGTTCGTGGTGAGGGCGCCCGCGCGAAGCGCCGCCCGCTGGCTGCTCGTCGCGGCCCTCTGCCTGGGGGGGATCGCCCCGGCGAGCGCCGACGAGCCCGCGCAGAGTCCGCTCGCGCCGATCATCGCCCAGACGTTGCTCGACCCGCAGGCGCCGATGCTCGAGGGCGCGCGTCTCGACACCAAGGTGCTGCGCGCGCTCTATGATACGCGCGGCTCGGAGCCTCTCTGGGTCGAGGATCCGGACCTCGAGGCACGCGTCGACGCCGTGCTGTCCGTGCTGCGGGCGGCGACCCGCGAGGGGCTCGAGCCGCAGGCCTACCGGATCGCCCAGATCGAGCGTCGCCGGGGCAGCAGCGACGGTGTCGCCCGCGCCGAGCTCGACCTGCTGCTCAGCGAGGCGGTGATGCTCTACGGCGTGCACGTCCGTACGGGTGCCCGCCGCCCGCGCGTGCCGATCCCGGACGTGGTGCCGGCCGTCGTCGACCCCGACCCGGTGCGGATCGCGCTCGACGTGGCGGCGACACCGGCGGGCGGCGTCGCCTCGTTGATGGCCACGCTGCCGCCGCAGACGGAAGCGTACCGCGGGATGCGCGAGCTCTTGACGCGCTACCGCGCGCTCGCCGCGCGCGGCGGCTGGCCGGCGGTTCCCGAGGGGCCGAAGCTGACGCTCGGCGTGTCCGATGCGTCGGTTCGAGTCCTCCGCCAGCGTCTCCGCGTGACGGGAGACCTCATGGAGGACGACCCTCCGGGCGCTCGGCGTGACGTCTACGACGCGTCCCTGCAGGCCGCGGTGCGGCGCTTCCAGCGGCGGCACGGTCTCGCCGCGGACGGAACGGTGGGCCCGCGCACCCGCGCGGCGCTGAACGTCCCCGCCGCGGCTCGCGTCGAGCAGATCGTGGCGAACATGGAGCGCATGCGCTGGCTGCCCGACGACCTGGGCGAGCGCTACGTGCGCATCAACATCCCGGAGTACCGCCTGGAGCTCTCCGAGGACGGCAGGACGACGCTCGAGATGCCGGTGATCGTCGGCAAGGCGACCTGGCAGACGCCGGTCTTCAGCAGCGAGATCCGCAACGTCGTGTTCAACCCGCCGTGGAACGTGCCGCCGCGCATCGCCTCGGAGGAGCTGCTGCCGCGTTCGCTCGTCGACGAGTCCTACTTCGTCGCGCAGGCGATCTCGGTGCGCAGCGGCGGTCGCTTGCGCCAGGCGCCGGGTCCGAAGAACCCGCTCGGCCGCCTCAAGTTCAACCTGCCGAACCCGTACGGCGTCTACCTGCACGACACGCCGAACAAGGATAAATTCCGCCTCGGCGCCCGCAGCCTGAGCCATGGCTGCGTGCGCGTCGCGGACGCGAAGACGCTGGCGGCCGTGCTCCTCGGCGACACGCCGGAGTGGGACGAGGACCGCCGCCAGCGCACCTTGTCCACCTGGGCCACCCGCACCGCCACGCTGCGCACGCCGGTGCCCGTGCACCTGACGTACGCGACCGCCTGGGCGGCCCACGACGGTCGCGCGGAGTTCCGCGAGGACATCTACGGCATCGACGTCAAGCTCGCGAAGGAGATCGCGCGCCCGCGCGCCGTCCGCCTTCCCGAGCCCATCGTCCCGGTCGTCGTCGCACGCGACACCACGCCTGCCGGCTCGGTGGGCGGCGCGCAGCCCTGAGCGGCGCGAGCGATCTCAAGCAAAATGTTCCTGGAGCCGCGACGCCGAGCTCGGCGCTCGGCGCCTGACCCTTCGGTCGGGCAAAAGCGGCGGAAAATGGCCCTCCGACCCTAGACGCGCGCGGCATCGTGTTGTACGGGTGACCCGCACGAAGGGGTAGCGAATCGGGGAGGGAGCCCGGTCCGCTGCGGTGCGATCAGTCCCACGGAGGGGGAATGACGGAACCGGATCTGGAGGGGAGGGGTGCATCTTCCGCTAGCCGGCGCAGATTCCTCTGGCTCGGCGGCAGCGTCGCTGCGAGCCTCTTGCTCTTCCCGGACTCTTCTCTTGCGGCGAAGGTGGCGAAGGCGGTCAAGCGCGCGGCCGGTGCGACGAGCGGGCGAAGCGGCGGACGCGCGACGGGGAAGACGGCCGCGAGCGGCAAGTCGGCAGCCG
>JBFMAS010000458.1:0-5102 GCA_040755575.1 Thermodesulfobacteriota bacterium | reverse complement strand
TTCGCCGTCTTCGTGCTCGCGGCCTGCGCGCCGCTGCCGGTCGCGGCGCTCGTGCTCCTGCTCACGCTGCGCTGACGGCGTCCCGTTTCCATCGTCGTCGAGCGCGCCTCGTCGCATCGCGCGCGAGGTGGTATCGCAGCCCATGGCCGCGACCGAGATCGTTCCTGCTCCCGTCGCCGCCGCACCGCGCTCCGGGCCGGCTCTCGCGTATCTCGGCCTGACGCTCGCGACCCTGGGCTGGGCCGCGGCCTTCATCCTCGGCAAGGTCGCGCTGCACGCCATGACGCCGCTCGCGGTCGGCGCGTGGCGCTACGTCGTCGCGACGGCCGTGCTGCTCCCCTTCGTGCTGCGCGGCGACGGTGCGGGAGCGGCGGCCGCCGTGCACCTTCGGGCAGCGGCGATCCCGCTGCTCGTCATGGTCGTCGCGGGCGGCATCGTCTACCCGTGGCTCTTCCTCGCAGCGCTCGCCCGCACCAGCGCCGCGAACACCGCGCTTCTGATCGCGATCAATCCGGTCTTGACGCTGCTGCTCTCGCCGCTGGTCGGCGAGCGGCTCGCCGGCAGGCGCGTCGTCGGCGGCCTGCTCGCTTTCGCCGGCGCCACCGTCGTCATCAGCCGCGGCGACCTCGCCGAGCTGCTCGCGCTGCGCGTCGACGGGGGCGATCTGCTGGCGCTCGCCGCCGCGGCTTGCTGGGCCACCTTCAACCTCGCCTCGCGCCTGGTCGTCGATCGCGTCCCCGCGTCGACCGTCAACCTCGCCGTTTTCGCCAGCGGCGCCGTGGCGCTGCTCCTGCTCGGGATCGGCGAGGATCCGCTCGGCCAGCTGGTGTCGGCGAGTCCCGCCGTCCTGGCGACGATCGCTGCGATGGCGCTGGTCTCGTCCGTGATGTCGGGTCAGCTCTTCCTCTACGGCGTGCGCGCGGCCGGAGTCGGACGCGCGGTCGTGTTCATCTATCTCGTGCCCGTGCTGACGGCGCTGCTGTCGGTGTCGCTCCTCGACGAGGAGCTCGCCGTGTCGCAGCTCGCCGGCGGCGCCGCGGTCGTGACCGGCTTGCTGCTGACGACGCGCGGCGGCGCCGATGCTTGACAGCGGGCCGCGGCGCGGCGACGTCCCTGCGCGGAGGAGGCGATGAGCCCGGCGGACGGAACGAGGATCGAGGTGAACGACGCCGTCCGCATCGACCGCTGGCTGCTCGCGGCGCGCGTCTTCAAGACGCGCACCCTGTGCGCCACGGCGTGCGAGGGCGGCAAGGTCGACGTCAACGGCAACGCGGCGAGCGCCCACAAGATGATCCGCGTGGGCGACCGGGTGCAGGTCACGACCCCGGCGGGGAAGCGCCAGCTCGTCGTGCGAGGGCTCGGCATCCGGCGGCTCGCCGCGGCCGACGCGCGCGAGCTCTACGAGGACGTCACTCCACCGCCGCCGCCCGCAGACGCCGAGCGCCGCCGCTTCCCGCCGCCGGAGATGCGCGATCCCGGCAGCGGACGTCCGACCAAGCGCGACCGTCGCGAGCTGCAGCGTCTGCGCCGCGGCCGCTGAGCGCGAGCGTCAGCCGCGCTCGGGCGTCGTCACCCGCTGGCCCTCGCTCAGCGAGGCATCACCGACCACGACGGCCTCGCCGCCCACGAGCCCCGACGCGACCCGCACCCGGTCGCCGACGTCGCCGGCGGTCTCGACGTCCGCACGCTTGACGCGGCCCTCGCTCACCACCCAGACGTAGCTGCCGTCGTTGTCGCGATGCAGCGCCGACGCGGGCACGAGCACGGCCTTCTCCGCCTGCTCGCCCGGCGGGGGCGGCTCGGCGAGGAACGTGACGCGGGTGCTCATGTCGGGCAGCAGCTTGTCGTCCGGCTCGAGGATCTTCACCTCGATCTTGAGCGTGCCTTTCTGCCGATCGACCTGCGGGTAGAGCTTGACCACTCGCGCCTCGTAGTGCCGGTCGGGATAGGCGTCGGGCGTCACGCGCGCGCGGCCGCCCATCCTGACGCGCTCGAGGTCGGCCTCGTTGACGTCGACCTCGGCGCGCATGTCGGACAGGTTCGCGATGCGGACGAGGTCACCCGAGCCGGCGAAGCCCCCGGGCACGGCGATCTCGCCGACCTCCTTGAGCTTCGCGAGGACGACGCCGTCGGTGGGCGCGCGCAGCGTCGTGTACTCGAGGCTGACGCGCGCTGCATCCAGATCCGCCTCGAGCTGCGCGATCGAGGCGCGTGCGACGTCCGCCTTGTTCTCGAGGACGTCGAACTCCTGCTCGGAGATGACGCCGCTCTTGCGCAGCTCCCGTCCGCGGCGCAGCTCCGCGTCGGCGAGCTGCGCGTTGGCGCGCGCCAGCTCGAGGCTCGCCCGCGCGCGCTCCACGGCGGCGCGGTAGTCGCGGTCGTCGAGCTGGACGAGCGGATCGCCCTTGCGGACGCTCTGGCCCTCCTCGATGAAGTAACGCTCGATCCGACCCGGCACGCGGACGCCGATCGACACGTAGCGGTCGCCGGTGACGACGTAGCCGGAGCCGGACAGCAGCGGGGCGGGCTCCACCTTGCCGGGCTCGACGGCCGTCGCGTAGGCGATCTCCACCGGGACCGCGCTCCCCCGGAGGAGGCGCCAGGCGCCGATCAGCGCGAGCAGCACGAGCGCGGCGAGGGTGCCGCGTCCGAGCCACCTGCGACGCTCGCGGCGCGCCGGCGGCGCTGCGCGCGGGCGCGGATCGCGCTCGATGCGCAGCGACGCGAGGTCCGCTCGCAGCCGTTCGTCGCGTTCGCTCTGGGGCATCGTGGGTTCCGTCCCGCTCAGGCCTTGCGCAGCGCCTCGATCGGCCGCAGCCGTGCCGCTCGCCAGGCGGGCCCGAGGCCGCCCAGCGCACCGACCAGCAAGGCGAGGCCGAGCGCTCCTATCAGATCCGACGCGGAGACGCGTAAGGTGATCACGTTGGTGGTGAAGGTCTGCGCTCCGAAGGCGATTCCGCCGAGGACCCAGCCGAGCACGACCGACAGCGCCATCGCGAGCAGCGCGCCCAGCACGAAGCCGAGCAGGGCGAGCAGGACGGCCTCGGCCTGGAAGGCGATCAGGATCGAGCGGCGCGAGAAGCCGAGAGCGCGCAGCGTGCCGATCTCCGCCGTGCGTGCCTGGACGGCGGCGTACATCGTGTTCGCCGCGCCGAAGCCGGCGCCGATTCCGGCGAGCACCGCGATGCCGACGACCAGAACGTAGAGCGAGTTCGCCGACTCCGACTGCTTCGCGTAGTAGTCGGTCTCGAGCTCGGCCTCGATCGCGTAGCGCGGGTCGTCGTCGATGCGCTTCTCGAGCCTCTCGAGGTCGGCCGCGCTCGCGGCGCGCAGCCGGATCCCGGAGTAGGGGAAGGGGCGCTTCGCGTCGTTGGCGAGCTCGCGCACGTCGACCCACACCTCGCTCTCGAACGACGAGCCGTCGGCGTCGAAGATGCCGACCACCTTCCAGCGCCCGCGGCCGAACTCGAGCTCGCTGCCGAGCTCGGCGCCGGCATAGCGGCTCGCGACGCCGCGTCCGATGACCGCCTCGGAGGAGCTCGGCTGGAACATCCGCCCCTCGACGATTTTAACCTTGTCATGCACCTGCAGCGCCATCGGCTCGACGCCGCGCGCGAGCACGTTCTCACGCCCACCGTCGCGGGTGCGCATGAAGGGCTGCACGACGAGCTCCG
The DNA here is from genome assembly GCA_040755575.1 of Thermodesulfobacteriota bacterium. Classification (GTDB taxonomy): domain Bacteria; phylum Desulfobacterota; class Binatia; order UBA12015; family UBA12015; genus DATCMB01. The sequence goes on along the minus strand of JBFMAS010000458.1, from coordinate 1,428 downwards.
GGGAGACCAGCGGCTGGTCGTCGGCGTCGCGCGCGATGCCGTCGAGGAAGCGGATCGCCTGATAGACCTCGAGCGAGAGCTGGCTCGAGCCGTCGTTGTCCGAGCCCTTGCGCATCACGACGAGGTTGAGCGGATCGCCGCTCACCACCAGCGTCCGCTTCAAGCTCGAGATCAAGCCGAGAAAGAGCGTCGACGCCACCACGACGAGCGCGATCACGCCGGCGGTCATGAGGCTGCGGGTCGGTCGCGCGCGCACGTTGCGCAGGCTGTAGGACAGCGGCAGCGCCATCAGAAGACTTCGTGCAGCGACTCGACCACGGGCTTCCGCGCCGCGCCGAACGACGGGACGACGCCCGCCAGCATGCCGACGAACAGCGACAGGAAGAGGCCCTGCACGATCACGAACGGCGTCACGATGAAGTTGCCGAGCGGCCCGAGCATCTCGTTCCAGCCGGCCGCGGCGGCGAGGAGGCCGGTGAGCCCGACCGCCATGCCGACGCCGAGCACGCCGGCGAAGGTCGAGAGGAGCGAAGCCTCGGCGAGCAGCGTCGCGAAGATCACCCTGCGCGGGAAGCCGATCGCCTTCATCACGGCGAGCTCACCCGAGCGCTCGCGCACCCCCATCGAGGCCGTGTTCGCGGCGATGAAGACGATGCACAGCGACACCAGCCCGGTGACGATGAGGATGATCGTGACCAGGCCCTGCAGCGAGCCGAAGAAGTTGGCGAAGAAGCTCTTCTCGGTCTCCGACGCCGTCTCCGCCTCGCTGTTGCGCGACATCTCGTCGGCCTTGCGCATCACCTCGTTGACGTCGCGCGGATCCTCGACGCGCACCCAGATCGTGCCGGCGATGCCGAGGCCGGTGCCGCCCTTCTCCTTCAGCGCCTGGTCGAGGTACTCGCGGTTGAACCAGAAGTGCGGCGCCCGCTCGTTGTCGATCACGCCGACCAGGCGGAAGTCGAGGTCGACGGGCCACACCGTGCTCTTCAGCGTGATGCGGTCGCCGATCTTCCAGCCGTACTTCTCCATCACCTGGCGCCCGACGATCGCGCCGTCGCGGTAGCGCTCGAAGTCGTCGAGCTGCTCCGGCGCGATCGGGTAGTCGGGGAAGACGTCGCCGATGTGCTCGACCTCGACCGCGAAGTTCGGGAAGGTGACCCGGCCGTCCTCCTCGTAGGCGCCGCCGAACCACACCCACGCGACCGCGGCGGCCACCCCGTCGATCTGCCGCACCTTGCGCGTGAAGGAGTACGGCATCGAGTACACGATCCCCGCCTTGTTGTGCACGGTGAGGCGCGTGTTGTTCGCGAACTGGTTCAGCATCGCGTCCATGCCCGCCGGCATCGTCAAGAGCAGGCAGACGAGCACGACGGCCAGCATGATCGCGCCGCCGGTCATCGCGGTGCGCAGCCTGTTGCGCCACAGGTT
>JBFMAS010000457.1:0-4950 GCA_040755575.1 Thermodesulfobacteriota bacterium | reverse complement strand
CTCCCACCTGCCGCTCGGGATCCTGCGCGCCGCGCTCGCGGCGGACGGCGACGCGCTCGCCGTCGCCGACACGCCGGTCCTCGGCGACGGCGCCGTCTACACGTGGTCGCAGCCCTGGTCGCGCTTCTCGCCGGGCCGCCTCGACTACCTGCTGTACGACGCATCGCGCGCGGTGCTGGGGCGCGCCTTCGCGCTCGACGCGCGCCGACTCGACGACGACGCGCTCGCGGCGGCCGGGCTCTCGCGCGACGACGGCTCGGCGAGCGACCACCTGCCGCTCGTGCTCGACCTGCGTCCGGGCGGTGACGCGCGCGCCGCGCCGGCTCGCTCAGCCGGCTTCCTCGTCGGGCTGGCCGAACAGCAGCCCCAGGAGCTTGCCGTGCTCGCGGGTCGAGAAGACGCACACGTGGTCGCCGGGCTCGAGCACCGTCTCGCCGCGCGGCGGGATGACGTGCGCGTCGCGCAGCACGACGGTCAGCACGCAGTCGCGCGGTAGCGGCAGATCGCGCACCGTCGCGCCCGCGACCGCCGCCGGCGCCGACACGACGTACCAGCGGAAGTCGCCCGGGTAGTCGTGCAGCGACACCATCTCAATCGTCGCCGGCGGCGCCGCCGGCGCGGGCTCCGCGAGGCTCCACCGGCGCGCGAGCCAGCCGACGGTCGCACCCGGAATCAGGCTGTTCGCCAGCACGATGAAGAACACGACGTCGAAGATCTCGCTCGCGCGCGGCACCCCGTGCAGCACGGGGTAGGTCGCGAGGATGATCGGCACCGCCCCGCGCAGCCCGACCCAGGCGATGAAGGCGCGCTCCCGGCTCGCGATCCGCGCGGGTGCGAGCGACGTCAGCACCGCGATCGGGCGGGCGAGGAGCGTCAGCACCGCCGCCAGCAGGAGGCCCTCGTCGGCGACCGACCACAGGCGCGACGGGAAGATCAGCAGCCCGAGGATCAGGAACATGGCGAGCTGCGCGAGCCAGGCGAGCGCGTCGTGCACGCGCAGCACACCCGCGCGGTACGGCAGCTCACCCTCGCCGAGCAGGACGCCGGCCAGGTAGACCGCCAGCAGGCCGCTGCCGCCGAGGAGGCTCGGGACGCCGAACGCGAGCAGCGCGAGCGCGACGCTGAGCACGGGATAGAGGCCCGCGGCGGGCAGGTGCGCCCAGCGCAGCACGCGCCGGCCGAGCGCGCCGATCGCGATGCCGCCGACGGCGCCGACGGCGAGCTGCATGAGCAGGAAGAGGCCGGTGTCGCCGGCGCCCTCGATGGTCGCGGCGAAGTACTCGGTGCCGACGACGGTCAGCATCATCGCCATCGGGTCGTTGAGCCCGGACTCCACCTCGAGGATCGGCGCCGTCCTGCCGCGCAGCCGGATGCCGCCGCCGCGCAGCACGGAGAACACCGCCGCCGCGTCGGTCGACGAGACGACGCAGCCCGCGAGCACCGCCACCTGCGGCGGCAGGCCGAGCAGCAGCCCGACGCCGGCGGTGATCGCGGCCGTGAGGACGACGCCGACCGTCGCCAGCACCACCGCGGGCCACGCCGCGCTGCGCAGCGTCGCGAGCTTGGTGTTGAGGCCGCCGTCGAACAGGATCAGGACGAGCGCGAGCGTGCCGAGGCGAAACGACAGACCGTAGTCCTCGAACTCGATGCCGCCGAAGCCCTCGTCGCCGGCGAACATGCCGACGATCAGGAAGACCAGCAGCATCGGCACGCCGAGCCGCTGCGACACGGGGCTCAGCAGGACGGCGGCGAGAAGCAGGACGCCGGCCGCCGCGAGGAGCACGGCGGAGGCGGTGGGCTCCGTCAGGAAGTCGATGCTCGCTTCTCCGGCCGGGGCATGCCGGACGGTATAGCGGGGCCGCGCGGCCGGCCAACGAGGCGCGCGCCGCGGTCAGGGCGTGACGATCGTCGACGGGACGCAGACCTCGGCGAGCGCCAGCAGGTCGACCTGGGCGGAGCCGAGGCCGTTGCCGGTGAACACGTTGCTGCGCTTGACGAAGCGCGGCGTCCCGGAGCTCGTCTTGGCCTGGTAGCAGAGGAGCTGCAGCGCGTGCCCGGGCGCGCCCGGGTCGAGCCCGTTGACGTCGGCGGGCGTGCACAGGCGCGCGGGACGCCGCAGGTCGACGGTGAGCGTGCCGAGCTGGTCCCGCACCGGCACGCCGAGGATCGGCAGGAACTTCGGCGTGCCGGGCGCCGGTGCGACCTTGTAGCAGGTGAGGTGGTCGGGATCGGGCGGCAGCGGCGCGCCCGGCGGCGCGACGGTCGAGACGGCCGTCGGAGCGGACAGGCGCTCCGCCTTCCTGAGATTGACGCGTACCGAGCCGAAGCGGTTGACGACCTCGACGTCGGTGAGCGGCTCGCCGCTCGGCGTCGCGGAGCGGACGCGCATCTGGTGGCTCGCGAGCTTGTCCGGGTGGCTCGGTGCCTCGGGGTCGTCGCCGGCGACGTCGGCGGGCATGCAGAGCGCCTGCGGCTTGCGCACGTCGACCAGCCCGCCGGCGAAGCGGTCGGCGACCGGGACGCCGAGCAGCGGCGCGAAGGCGGGTGCACCCTTGCTCGAGGAGCTGCGGTAGCACGCGAACGCGTCGAGCGGGCTCGCCGGCGCCTCGCAGAGAGGATCGCCGACCGGCGGAAACGCCGAGCGGCAGCCGAGCACGGCGACGCAGTAGTCCTCGCCGGTGCACGGGTCGCCGTCGCCGCACGCGACGGGAGCCGTCGTGCACACCCCGGACTCGCAGACGCCGGTGGTGCACGCGGAGCCGTCGCTGCACGGCGCGCCGTCGCTGCTCGCGGCGCAGTCGGCGACGCACTGGTTGTCCATCGACAGGCAGAGCTCGACGCCGCCGCCGACGATGCAGGACTCCGCGGTGCACGCGTCGCCGTCGTCCGGGCACGACTCGCCCGGCGTGCACGCGCCGCTGCCGTCGCAGACGTCGCCGCGCGTGCAGTCGTTGCCGTCGGCGCAGGCCGTGCCGGCGGGCAGGGGCGACGGGCCGCTGCAGCCGCACGCGAGCGCGTCCTCCTCGTTCCGGCAGCCGAGCGCGGCGTGGCACGAGTCCTCGGTGCAGGGGTCGTCGTCGTCGCACTCGAGCTCGGGTCCCTGCGCGACGCAGCCGCCGGCGACGCACTCGTCCTGGGTCGTGCAGACGTCGCCGTCGCTGCACGCGGTCCCGTCCGGCGCTTCCTCGTACTGGCAGCCGAGGCTCGGGACGCAGGTCTCGCTCGTGCACGACTCGCCGTCGTTGCAGCGCGCGTCATCCGGCGTCGCGACGCAGCCGACGCCGGCCTGGCAGGCGTCGACCGTGCACGCGATGCCGTCGTTGCACTGCCGCACGGGGTGCGCGCACGTCCCGGCCGCGCTGCAGAGGTCGCTCGTGCACGCGTTGCCGTCGTCGCTGCAGCTCTGGCCGGCGCGCGGCGCATAGACGCAGCCGGCGTGCGGCACGCAGTCGGCCGTGCACTCGTTGCCGTCGCTCGGGCAGGCGGGCGTCGGCTCGAGCTGGCACAGGTGCGAGCAGCCGTCGCAGCCGACGCCGTTGCCGTCGTCGCAGGTCTCGCCCGGCTCGAGCGTCGCGTTGCCGCAGCACATCGCGAGCTGGACGTCGATGCCCACCGCCGGCGCCGGCGTGACCACCGCGAGAGGGTCGATCGCCGGCGTGCCGCCGCTCGTCGTGAAGACGTTGCACGAGGTGCCCGTGAGCGGGCTGCAGGGCGTCGCGAGCAGCCGGGCGTCCGCCGTCAGGCCGACGACCCCGGCGGTGATCGAGTTGATGCCGCTCCGGCCGCCGCTTCCGGCCGTGACGTCGAGCGGGCCGGCGACGGTCGCGCGACAGCTCTCGAAGGTGATGAACCCCGCGTTGCCGCCCGACGAGCCGCGCGCTTCGACCGCGCCCGAGACGACGATGCTCGCAGCGTCGCGGATCGTGATCGCGCCGCCGCCGAAGAAGCCGCCGCTCGCCTGCACGGTCTTGCCGGCCGCGATGGTGACCGTGCCGTCGCTGCGCACGTCGATCTCGCCGCCGCCCGCGAGGCTTCCGCCGGTGGCGCGTACGTTGCCGGCGAGGGTCACGTCGCCGATCGCGTCGATCTCGATCGAGCCGCCGTTCGAGCCGCCGCCGTTGCCCTGCGCGGTGAGCAGCGCGCTCGCCTGCACCGAGCCGCCGGCGACCACGACGATGCTGCCGGCCTCGCCTTCCGGGCTCGCGCCGTCGGTCTCGACGTTGCCCGCGAGCGTCACGCTGCCGCCTTCCGCGAGGAGCGCGATCGCGCCGCCGTCGCCGCCGTCCTCGAAGTCGATCTGCTCGCCGTTGGCGCGCACCGACGCGCTGCTCGTGACGACCAGGTCGCCGGTCTCGGCGGTCAGCGTGACCCCGCCGGGAAAGTCGCCGCCCGTGACGTTGAGCGGCGAGCGCACCTCGACGCCCTGCCCGGCGAGCTCGATGTAGCCGCCGGCGCACAGGAAGTTGCCGGTCGCGTGCACCGGTGCCGCGACCAGCAGCGGACCGCTCGCGGCGCGCATGCCGACCACGCCGCCGCACGACTCCGTCCCGGTGCCGTCCGCCCCGACGCCGCCGGCGAGGATCTCGATCGACCCGGCGTCGACGCGCAGGACGCCTCCGCCGGCGGCGCCGCCCACGTCGAGCGCGGGCCCGGTGCCGTTCATGCGGAACGCGCCCGTGACGGTGACCGTCACGCTGCCGCCCGCGAAGCCGGTCGGGCCGACCGAGCGGATGCGGCCGCCCGTGACCGTCAGCTCGCCCGCGCTCACCGAGAACGAGCCGCCCGGCGTGTCCGCCTGCAGCGCCCCGGTCAGGACGACGCTCCGCGAGCCGAAGTCGAGGTGGCAGCCCGCGGCGACGTCGCGGATGACGGACACGGTGCACGGATTCGCGGCGGGCGCGCACAGCTCCGCCGAGGAGCACACGGTGACCGCGCGCGCCTCGCGCGCGC
>JBFMAS010000456.1:0-10426 GCA_040755575.1 Thermodesulfobacteriota bacterium | reverse complement strand
GGCGACGGCCGCGACCGCGACGCGCGCGCCGGCGCGCGCGCGCGCCAGCGCCCCGGCCCTTCCGAGCCCCGATCCACCGCCGGTGACGAGCGCCACCTTGCCGTCCAGCACACCCGACATCACGTTCCGTCCTTTCCTCCGCTCGTCGCGCCGCTCCCGCGCGACCCGCGCGATTCGGCGACGACGCGGCGCTCGATCTCCTCGCGCAGCAGCCGCTTGTTGATCTTGCCGCTCGGCGTACGCGGGAGCTCGCGCACCAGCTCGAGCTGCTCGGGGAGCTTCTGCGGCGTCAGGTCGCGCGCGCGCAGGAAGGCGATCAGCGCGTCGAGCGTCGGCGGCTCCGCGCCGGGCGCGGCGAGGATGCAGGCGCAGGCGCGCTCGCCGGTCGCCGCGTCGGCGAGCGGGATCACGGCGGCGTCGGCGATCGCGGGGTGCTCGAGCAGCAGGTCTTCCACCTCGCGCGCGCTGATCTTCTCGCCCTTGCGCACGATGATGTCCTTGACGCGGCCCGTGACGCGCAGGAAGCCGTCGGCGTCGAGCACGCCGAGGTCCCCGGTGCGGAAGAAGCCGTCGGCGTCGAAGCTGTCCGCGTCGAGCGCGCGGTCGACGTAGCCGAGGAAGCAGTCGGGACCGCGCGCGCGGATCTCGCCCTCGCCGCCCGCGGGCAGCTCCCGTCCCTCGGCATCGGTGATGCGGACCTCGACGCCCCGCAGCGCGCGCCCTTCCGTGTCGAGGCCGTGCGCGAGCGCGTCCTCGACGCTCGTCGTCGCGATCGTCGGGAACTCGGACGAGCCGTACGAGCGCTTGGTGACGAGGTGCGGGATCTTCGCGCGCCCGGCGCGCATCAGCTCCGGCGCGACGCTCGCGCCGCCGCAGGAGAACAGCCGCAGGCTCGACAGGTCGTGCGCGGCGACCTGCGGGTGCGCGAGCATCTCCTGCAGGAAGGTCGGCGCGCCGATCATGTAGGTGACGCGATGGCGCTCGACGTCCCGCAGCGCGGCGCCCGCGTCCCAGCGCTCCTCGAGCACGGCGCTCGTGCCGAGCAGGGCCGGCGCGAGGATCCCGTGCACGACGCCCGAGACGTGCGTCAGCGGCGACGGCATGAGGACGCGGTCGCTCGGCCCGAGGCCGTGTGCGGCGACCAGGCTGCGCAGCTCCGCCGTGAGCGTCTCGTGCGTGTGCATCGCGCCCTTCGGCTCGGCCGTCGAGCCCGAGGTGTAGATCACGACCGCGACGGCGTCGGGATGCACGCGGGCGGCCGCCGGGGCCGGCGCGGCGCGCAGCAGGTCGTCGAGCGGCGTCGCGGCCGCCGCGGGCTCGCCCCGCACGACGACGCGCACCGCGTCGTGCCGCGCCGCGGCGAGCGCTTCGGCCGTCTGCGCCGGGTAGTCGACGCCGCGGTGGCGTCCCGGCACGAGCACGGCGCGCGGGCGCGTCTGGCGCAGGATGACCGCGACCTCGCGGACGCGCAGGATCGGCACGATCGGCACCGCGTGCGCGCCGAGCGACACGGTCGCGAGCAGCGCGGCCGCCGCCTCCCACCAGTTCGGCAGCTGGTAGCCGACCGCGTCGCCGACCCCCACGCCGAGCGCCGCGAGGCCGGCGGCGAGCGCGTCGACCCGACGTCCGAGCTCCGCGAACGAGAGCTCGCGCTCCTCGTCGACGAGCGCGACCGCATCGCCGCGCTCGCGCACGGTGCGCGCCCACGACTCGCCCAGCGCGACGCCCGGCCACAGCCCGCTCGCGCGGTACCGCCGCGCGACCGCGGTCTGCAAGCGGTGCTTCGCGACGACGCAGCTCACGCGTCGCGTCGTAAGCGCGCGTCGCCCGGGCAGTCAAGGAGACGCGCTCGGCGGACGCGTCCGAGCGGGCGATCCGAGCGCCGTGGCGCTCCGGAGCTCCGTAACGCCCGCTACAATGGCTGCCGCCGCCCGACCGTCCCGTCTGGCTGCACCGCGTCGTCGACACCCGCACTTGCACAGGGTTGACACCGCCGAAAGGCGCACCCTATAAGCGCGCAATCGCACGCTTCTCGCGCGCGAAGGGTCGCCGTGGCGGCGCGCGCCCGGTTCGAAAGCGAGAGATCCCCCGAATGATGCGAATTCGATGCTTGCGTGCGTTCGTCGTGCTCGTCGCGCTCGCGATCGCCGCCACCGCCGGCGTGCGCGTGGCGAGCGCCGCGCGGATCGTCGAGAACCTCTACGCGGCGAAGCTGATCGACGAGCGGACCGGCTGGGTGGTGGGCGCCTTCGGTGCGATCTTCCGGACCACCGACGGGGGCGTCACGTGGGAGTCGCAGCCGACCCCGACGCTCGACTACCTCTTCGCGGTCGACTTCACCTCGCCGACGCACGGCGTCGTCGTCGGCAAGTCGGGCGTCGTGCTGACGACGGAAGACGGCGGACAGACGTGGGTGCAGCGCGACTCGGGCACCGACCGCAACCTGTTCTCGGTCGCCTATGCGTCGCCGACCCACCTCTGGGCGGTCGGCGACTGGGGCGCGGTCATCGAGTCGACCGACGGCGGAGCGACCTGGAAGGACCGGACGCTGCCCGAGGACGTCGTCCTGACCTCGCAGTCGTGGCCCGACGAGCAGACCGGGTACATCGCGGGCGAGTTCGGCACCGTGCAGAAGACCACCGACGGCGGCAGGACCTTCGCGCCCGTCAGCACGGAAACCGACAAGACGATCTTCGGGATCGCCTTTCCTTCGCCGAGCGACGGCTGGGCGGTCGGCATCGACGGGCTCGTGCTGCGCACGAAGGACGGCGGCCAGACCTGGACGCCGCAGCGCGGCCGGCTCGACGCCGGCTCCCTCGAGCAGCTCGGCTTCATGGAGGCGATGAAGAACCCCGGGTTGTACGACGTCCGCCTGTCGGGTGACTATGGCTTCATCGTCGGCGACATCGGCACGGTGCTCGTGAGCTCAGATCGGGGCGAGACGTGGCAGGAGCGGAAGCTGCCGGCAGACATGTCCTTGTTCTGGCTCCGCGGGGTGTCCTCGAAGGACGGCCGGGCGATCGTCGTGGGCGCGAACGGCCTCGCGGTGACCGTGGACAAGGGCGAGATCCGGCTCAAGGGTGAAGGCTGATCGAGCGGATCCGGAAGAACGGGGCGGGCGGCCGTAGGGACTCGTAGATGATTCCGAGACGATACATCGAAGCGTACCTGTTCTTCCTGCTGCGCAACAAGTACAAAGTCACGCTCGTCATCACCGGGGTGACGCTGTTCTTCGTGTACTACATGTGGGCGCACATGCAGATCACGACGAACTTCTTCGACCTGTATCCGCCCGGCCACCCCTACATCCAGCTCTACCAGAAGTACCGGCCGATGTTCGGCACGGCGAACGTGCTGCAGATCGTCGTCGAGACGCCTGAGGGCACGATCTTCGACGACCCGGAGACCTTCAAGAAGGTCGATCGCATCACCGTCGACCTGCTGCACAACGTGCCGGGCGTGAACGGCGAGCAGGTGCTGTCCGTCACGCACCCGAAGCTCAAGACGACGCTCACCGCCGGCACCGGCATCAAGGTCGTGCCGCTCACCTACCCGAGGCTTCCCGACAGCAAGGAAGACCTCGAGTTCATGCGGATGAAGGTCTACACGACCGAGGGCGTCCGCGGCTTCTTCGTGTCGCCGAACGACAAGGCGACGATGATCGTCGCCGGGTTCTGGGAGGAGTACTTCGACCTCCAGGGCATGCTCGCGCAGATCAACGACATCGTCGCGCGCGAGCAGATCGTCGACGCGAACGGCGAGTGCAAGGGGCTGCCCGACCCGACGAAGTGCACCAAGATCTACGTCACCGGCTTCCCGATCCTCTACGGCTACTTCATGTCGATGAAGCAGCCGATGCTCTACGTGCTGCTGGCGAGCCTCGGGACCATGATCCTCATCCTGTGGTTCGAGTTCAGGAGCTGGCAGGGCGTCGTCATCCCGATCCTGTCCGGCGGGATGAGCGCGATCTGGGGGCTCGGCTTCGGCGGCCTGTGCGGCTTCTTCCTCGACCCGCTGGTGCTCGTCGTGCCGCTGCTGCTGTCCGCGCGAGCGCACTCGCACTCGGTGCAGTCGATGGAGCGCTACCACGAGGAGTACGAGAAGCTGAAGGACAAGCACGCCGCGATCGTGAAGTCCTACACCGAGATCTACGCGCCGGCGATGATCTCGATCGCGTCGGACTCGCTCGCGATCCTGACGCTCGTCGTGGCGCGCATCCCGATCATCCAGAAGCTCGCCATCCTGTGCACCTTCTGGATCCTCAGCATCTTCGTCTCGGTGGTGACGCTGCACCCGATCATCCTCGACATCATCCCGCCGCCGAGGCACCTCGCGACGCACCACGGCAAGGGCTTGTTCTCGCGCATGTACGACCGCTTCGAGAGCTTCCTGGTGTGGCTCTCGACAGGTCAGCGCCGCGTGTGGATGGCGGCGTCGCTGATCCTGATGCTCGCCTTCGGCATGTACTACTCCTCGAAGGTCAAGCCGGGCGACATGACCCCGGGCGAGGCTCTCCTCTACCCGGACCACCCGCACAACGTGGCGTTCCGCAAGGTCAATGACAACTTCGTCGGCGCGAGCCAGCTCGTCGTCATCGCGGAGGGCAAGAAGCCCGAGGCCTTGAAGGACGCGCGCACGCTCAACCAGCTCGACCTGTTCTCGCGCTTCATGAAGCAGACCGACGAGACCGGCTCGATCGGCGGCTCGGTCACGGCGACGACGATGCTCAAGCGCATCTTCCGCACCTTCCACGAGGGCGACCCGAAGTGGGAGATGCTGCCTACCAGCAGCGACCACGTCGGCCAGCTCTTCTTCCTGCTGACCTCGAACACCGCGCGCGGCGAGATGGACCGCTTCTTCGACATGAGCATGACCAACGCGACGGTGACGATCTTCTACAAGGACTACAACCACGAGATCATCAAGAACTCGATCGCCAAGGCGAAGGAGTTCATCCAGAAGAACACCGACGAGACCGACACCGTCCGCTACCTGCTCGCGGGCGGCCTGCTGGGCCTGCTCGCCGCCACCAACGAGGAGGTGGAGTGGTCCTACCGGGTGAACCTGGTGCTGATCCTCGTGGTGGTGTTCATCCTGAGCTACCTGACGTACGTCTCGGTGCTCGGCGCGCTGATCGTCATGATCCCGTCGCTGATCGCGCAGCCCCTGTCCGAAGCGATGATGTACTTCCTCAACATCGACTTCAACATCAACTCGTTGCCGGTGGCCGCGGTCGGCATCGGCATCGGCATCGACTACGGCTACTACGTGCTGAGCCGCATCGTCGAGGAGTACCCGAAGGACCGCGACTTCGACCGGGCGATCGTCCGCGCCTACAACACGACGGGCAAGACGGTGCTCTTCACCGGCATGTCGCTCACCGCGAGCGTCGTCTACTGGTGCTTCTTCCCGATGAAGTTCCAGGCGCAGATGGCGCTGCTGCTCGTCTTCCTGCTCGCCTTCCACCTGATCGGCGCGCTGATGTTCATCCCGCCGCTGGTGTCCCTGCTGCGGCCGAAGTTCGCCATCCAGTACGCGGACGACCACGACCGTCGCGTCCTCGAGGAGGGCATCCACGGCGACGAGGCGGCTGCCGGGGCGTGATCGACTTCTCGACGACCCCGGAGGAGGACGCGTTTCGCGCCTCGGTGCGCGACTGGCTCGCGCGCCACCTTCCCGCGGGCTGGGGTACGCCGGGCTTCCCGAGGCCGCACAGCGCCGAGGAGAAGGTCGCCTTCGCGCGCCGCTGGCAGCGGACGCTGTACGAGGGCGGCTGGGCCGGCCTGTCGTGGCCCAGGGAGTACGGCGGGCGCGCGCTGTCGCCGCTCGAGCACCTGATGTTCAACGAGGAGTACGTCCGCGCGGGCGCGCCCGACCTGATCGACATCGGCGTCGGACCGGGTCTCACCGGGCCGACGCTGATCCATCACGGCACCGAAGCGCAGAAGAAGCGCTTCCTCGAGCCGATCCTGCGCGGTGACGAGGTATGGTGCCAGGGCTTCTCTGAGCCCGGCGCGGGCTCCGACCTCGCCTCGCTGCGCACGCGCGGCGAGCTGCGCGGCGCCGAGATCGTCGTCAACGGCCAGAAGGTGTGGACGAGCTACGCGCGCTTCGCCGACTGGTGCATCCTCGTCGTGCGTACCAACCCCGACGCGCCGAAGCACCGCGGCCTCACCTTCCTGCTGGTCGACATGCGGCTGCCGGGCATCACGGTGCGGCCGCTCGTCGAGATGACGGGCGTCGCGTGGTTCAACGAGGTGTTCTTCGAGAACGTCCGCGTGCCGCGCGAGATGGTCGTCGGCGAGATCGACCGCGGCTGGGAGATCGCGCTGACGACGCTCAGCCACGAGCGCGGCACGACCATCCCCTACGAGCGGCTCGGCCAGATGCTCGCGGGTCTCCTCGAGCTCGCGCGCCGGCGCAGCCTCGACGTACCGCTCGCCGTCGATCCCCGCGTGCGCCAGCAGCTCGCGCGGCTCGCGGTCGACGTCGAGGTGCTGCGCGCGAGCACGTTGCGCAACGTCTTCGAGATCATGCGGACGGGGCAGCCCGGCACGGAAGGCTCGATGCTGAAGCTCTTCTGGAGCGAGCTCGAGCAGCGGCTCATGCAGGTCGCGGTGGAGCTGGAGGGGCCGTACGCCGCGCTCGACGAGCACGCGCCGCAGGCCTTCGACGCGGGACGCTGGCAGTACGGCGTGCTGTGGTCGCGTGCGGCGAGCATCTACGCCGGGACGTCCGAAGTGCAGCGCAACATCATCGCGCAACGCGTGCTCGGTCTGCCGCGCGCGTGACGCGTCGGAGTCAAGCCATGGCCGCAAAGGGGATCATCGACGTCTGGACGCAGTTCATATCGCCGAACAAGCCGGGCGAGAACCCCGCCGGCGAGAACGTGTTCCGCAACTACGGCATGCTCGACGTCTACTACAACGGCACCGACGTCGACCGCATGATCGCCGCGATGGATGAGGCCGGGATCGAGATCGCGATGATGGCCGGCGACAACGAGTCGGTCGCGAGGGCGGCGCAGAAGCATCCGGGCCGGATCATCGGCCAGTACCACGCCAACCCGACCGACATCATGCGCGCGGTGCGCGGCCTCGAGCGCTACGTCAAGGAGTACGGCTTCAAGTGCCTGCGCATCGAGCCCTTCATGTGGAAGAAGCCGCCGACCGACCGCTGCTACTACCCTCTGTATGCGAAGTGCGTCGAGCTCGACGTGACCTTCCAGACGCAGGTCGGGCACACGGGGCCGCTCTACCCGTCGGAGACCGGACGTCCGCTCTACATCGACGAGGTGGCGCTCGACTTTCCCGAGCTGCGCATCGTCTGCGGGCACATCGGCTGGCCGTGGACCGAGGAGATGATCGCGGTCGCGTGGAAGCACCGGAACGTCTTCATCGACACCTCGGCGCATCTGCCGAAGCACTTCCCCGAGCGTCTCGTCTTCTGGATGCAGCGCCAGCTCCAGGACAAGGTGCTGTACGCGTCCGACTACCCGCTCGTGCCGTTCGAGCGCATCCTGTCGCAGGTCGACGAGCACCTGAAGCTGTCCCCCGAAGTCAAGCAGAAGTACCTGCGCGAGAACGCACGCCGGGCGTTCAAGCTGGAATAGGAGATCGATCGACCATGGCCGACGTCGAGTTCCGCGAGGAGAAGAGCGTCCTCTGGATCACGCTGAACCGCCCGGAGCAGATGGGCGCGATGACCTCCGACATGCGCGACGAGATCATCGCCCGCCTGCTCGCGGCGCGCACCGACCTCGCGGTGCGCGCCATCGTGCTCACCGGCAAGGGCAAGGGGTTCTGCAGCGGCGCCGACCTGTCGCGTCCGCCTGGGGCGCCCGTGCCGGCCGAGCCGCCGCCGATCTCGGCGACCCGCGAGACGCTCAAGGTCGGCTCGCAGCGCCTGCTGCGCACGCTGTGGGAGATCGAGAAGCCCGTGCTCGCCGCCGTCAACGGCGTCGCGGCGGGGCTCGGCGCGCACCTCGCCTTCGCCTGCGACCTGATCCTCGCCGCGGAGGGCGCGCGCTTCATCGAGGTGTTCGTACGTCGCGGCATCGCGATCGACGCCGCGGGCGGCTTCCTCCTGCCGCGCGTCATGCCGCTCGCGAAGGCGAAGGAGCTGGTGTTCTTCGGCGACGACATGTCGGCGGAGGAGGCCTACCGGCTCGGCGTCGTCAACCGCGTCGTCCCGGCCGACCAGCTCGAGGCGGTCGCGCGCGAGTGGGGAGAGCGCCTCGCCGCGGGGCCGACCTACGCGATCGGCAGCTCGAAGCGCCTGCTCAACCGCGGCACGGAAGCGGGGATCGACACCTGCCTCGAGGAGGAGTCGTTCGCGCAGACGCTCGTCACGCAGTCCGACGACGCCAAGGAAGGCCTCAACGCGTTCCGCGAGCGCCGCAAGCCGGCGTTTCGCGGCCGCTGACGTCCCTCGACCCGCCCCTGAGCCGCCGGCCAAAGGGACGCGTCCTGTGCGGCATCGCGCTCGTGCTCGCGGCCGCGGCGCTCGCGGTCGCCGCGCGCGGCGTCGAGCGGCGCAACACCTGGTACCTGGCGAGCGACCAGTTCGCGTTCCTGACCTTCGCCGGGGACCTGGCGCGTGGCACGGTGTTCCACGAGCCGAGCCTTTTGGAGCTGCTCGTCCCCAGGCCGAACCCCGAGCGGACGTACGACGCGCGCGTCCAGACGTACCTGTGGCGGGAGGGGAAGCTGTACTCGCGCTACCCGCCGGGGTTTCCGGCGCTGCTGGCGGCGGCTGGGATGGTGGGCGGCGAGAGGGCGCAGCACTGGCTGAACCCGCTGCTGTACTTGACGATCCTGGCGCTGCTGGGGTTCCTGACGTGGGAGCTGGTGCGGCCGAACGACCGAGCGCTGGCTGCGGGCAGCGCGGTGGCGGCGATGTGGCTTTTGCTGCTGCTGCCGACGGACGTGCACCTGTGGGGGATCACGGTGGCGCGCGACCTGCCGGCGCACCTGCTGGCGCTGCTGTCGCTGCTGGCGGCGGTGCGGCTGCGCTGGGTGGCGAGCGGGCTGGCGCTCGGGCTGGCGTGCACGATCCGGCCGGACGCGGTGCTGTACGGGGTGTCGCTGGGGGCGCTGTTCCGCCTCGAGGGGGCGCGGCTGCGCGACCTGGTGCTCGGCGCGGCGGCGTTCGTGCTGGGGGCGCTGCCGCTGTTCGCGTACAACACGGTGACGCAGGGGCACCCGCTGGCGTTCACGCAGGGCGGCGAGTTTCGCGACGTGCTGGGGGCTCTGGGGACGCGCGGCGTGGCGCTCGCGCAGACGATCAGCTTCGGGTCGGGCGGGGCGTTCCAGCTTGCGAACCTGTGGCAGACGCTGCCGGGGAACCTGACGCACCTCGGGCGGTCGCTGGGCTGGCTGGTGGTGCTGACGGCGCTGGGTCTGGTGTGGGGTGTGCGGGTGCGGCGGCCGCTGGCGGCGGCGTTCGCGCCGTACCCGGTGGTGGCGGTGCTGTTCTACAGCTGCTGGTCGCACCCGGACGCGAGGTATCTGGCTGGAGCGGCGCTGTGCCTGCTGCCGCTGACGGCTGTGGGCGCGGCGGTGACGTGCCGGCTGGTCGGGGACGAGCGGCGCTCGCACGGCTGGCGCGTGCTGGCGCTGATGGCGGCGGCGGTGGTGCTGGGGCAGGGGATGCTGCCTGGGTGGCTCCGGGTGCCGGGGATCGGGCTGCCGGAGAGGGCGCTGGCGGCGGCGCTGGCGGTGTCGGCGCTGCTGGCGCTCGCGCCGCGCGCCGCGCGGGCGAATCGCCTCGCACCGCTGCTGCCCGCGCTCGCGCTCACCGGCATCGCGCTGTTCATCGTCTTCACCGCGCGCGGCAGCCGTGACCCGTACCAGCGAGCCCAGATCGAGCGGGCGCGGCATGTCCTCGGTGCCCTCATCCCACCCGGCTCGCTGGTCATCGCCAGCGAGTCGCTCGGACGACCGGTCGAGAACCTGCGCCACTACCTCGACGCGAACGCGTTCTACCTCGGCGAGTTCCCGCTGTTCGTGGTCGCACGCGAGGGCGCGATCGGCCGCTCGCTCGTAGCCGGCAAGCGCGTCTTCCTGCTGCTCCGCGGCGAGGACCGCGAGACGCTGCGCAGCATCAGGAACAACCAGGCACGGCTGATCGGCCGCGCGCACGGCCGGCAGCTCTACGACTGGTTCGTCGACCCTGGCGCGGCGCCGTTCGGCGCGGCGCTCTACGAGATCGAGCCTTCGCCGTTCACGCTGCAGCTCCGCGACATGCTGCGCGAGGAGCAGGGCCGCCCGGAGCGCTGAGGCCGTTCAGCGGCCGCGCGTGCGGCGGCGCTGCTCGGCGAGCGCCTGCGCCGGCGTGACGATCAGCGAGGAGCGCGCCTCCTCCTGCGCGCGCTGCGCGCGCAGCTCGAGCGCCATCGCGAGCGAGCGGCCGGCGAGCTCCGCGA
>JBFMAS010000455.1:0-6090 GCA_040755575.1 Thermodesulfobacteriota bacterium | reverse complement strand
TCATACTGCGGTGGCTCGCCCGCGCTTCTGCGGAGCGGCTCACTGCGTCGGGAGTGGAGCGGAGAGGGTGGGATTTGAACCCACGGTGCCCTTTTGGGGCACACACGATTTCGAGTCGTGCGCCTTCAACCGGACTCGGCCACCTCTCCCCCGGACGGCGTGCTCTAACCATCGTCGCCGGGAGCCGCAACCGGATGCAGCGCGGGCGCCGTGTCGATCGGGCGCCGGGCGGCGCGGGGACGGCGCATGGCGAAGAAGTCGCGCAGCAGCTGCGCGGAGCGCTCCGCCAGCACGCCGCCCGTGACGTCGATCCGATGGTTGAACGCCGCGACGTCGCTCAGGTCGACGACCGAGCCGGCAGCCCCGGCCTTGGGATCGGGCGCGCCGTAGACGATGCGCTCGACGCGGGCGTGCAGCGCCGCGCCGAGGCACATCGGGCACGGCTCGACCGTGGCGTACAGCACGCAGCCCGGCAGCCGGTAGGCTCCGAGCGTGCGCGCGGCGGCGCGCAGGGCGAGGATCTCGGCGTGTGCCGTGGGGTCGCACAGCGTGATCGGTGCGTTGTGCGCGCGCGCCAGCTCGCGCCCCTCGAGCACCACCACCGCGCCGACCGGGACCTCGCCCCCGACCGCTGCGCGCCGCGCCTCGTCGAGCGCGATCTCCATCCAGCGTTCGTCCCAGGCGGCGGCCATGGCGCGATCCTCGGCCAGCCGCGCTCGCTCCGCAAGTGCCACGACGCCACGCCCGTGGCGGCACCGCGGTGGCGCCCAAACCCCCGCGGTGCTAGCGAAAACGGCACTGCGGGTCCTTGCCGACCGGGGACCGTGCGGACGAGACGAGAGAGGGATGCATGACCAGCCTGGCTGAGCCGAAGAGACCCGAGCGACATCCTCTCGCCGGGACGACCATGACCGGAGCGGACGCGATCGTCCAGGTGCTCGCGGACGAGGGCGTCGGCACGGTGTTCGGCTACAGCGGCGGCGCGATCCTCCCCACCTACGATGCGATCTTCCGGCACAACGCCAGCCGGCCGAAGGAGGAGGAGATCCGCCTCATCGTCCCCGCGACCGAGCAGGGGGCGGGCTTCATGGCGGCCGGCTATGCGCGCGCGAGCGGCAAGGTCGGCGTCTTCGTCGTCACCTCGGGCCCGGGGGCGACCAACTCCGTCACCCCGATCCGCGACTGCCACGCGGACTCCGTCCCCGTCGTGCTGATCTGCGGCCAGGTGCCGCGGGCGGCGATGGGCACCGACGCCTTCCAGGAGGCGCCGGTGTTCAACATCATGTCGGCCTGCGCGAAGCACGTTTTCCTGGTCACGGACGAGACCAAGATCGAGGCGACGGTCCGCACCGCGTTCGAGCTCGCGCGCAGCGGCCGGCCCGGCCCGGTCGTCATCGACGTCCCGCGCGACGTGCAGCTCAGCCAGGGCACGTTCCGCGGCACCGGCCACCTGCAGCTGCGCGGCTACGACGAGCGCCAGCGGCTGCTCGGCCGCGCGACGCTCCCCGAGAGCCTCGCCAAGGACTTCTACAAGCTGCTCGCCGCCAGCGAGCGCCCGCTGATCTACGCCGGCGGCGGCGTGATCAACGCCGAGGCGGCGGCCGAGCTGCGCGCGTTCGCGCAGCGCTTCCGCATCCCGGTCGTGACGACGCTGCTCGGCATCGGGGCGATCGACACCAAGGACGACCTCTCGCTCCACATGCTCGGCATGCACGGCACCGCGTACGCCAACTACGCCGTCGAGGACTGCGACTTCCTGTTCGCCGTCGGCTCGCGCTTCGACGACCGCGTCGCGGGCAAGGTCAAGGAGTTCGCGCCCAACGCGAGGATCGCGCACCTCGACGTCGACGCGTCCGAGATCGGCAAGGTGAAGGGAGTCGACTGGGCGTACGTCTGCGATGCGAAGCGCGGCCTCGCTCAGCTCACGCGCGCCGGCAAGGGCTTCCGCAAGGACTTCTCGCGCTGGCTCGCGTACGTCGGCGAGCTGCGCAAAGCGCACCCGCTCAACTTCAACCGCGAGGCGCAGCAGGTGCAGTCCGAGGAGGTGCTGGCGATCCTCAACGAGATCACGCGCGGCGAGGCGATCGTCTCGACCGGCGTCGGCCAGCACCAGATGTGGGCGGCGCAGTACCTCGACTTCCGCCACCCGCGGAGCTTCCTCACCTCGGGCAGCATGGGCACGATGGGCTTCGGCCTGCCGGCGGCGATCGGCGCGCAGCTCGCGAACCCCGACAAGCTCGTGATCGACGTCGACGGCGACGGCTCGATCCGCATGAACCTCGGCGAGCTCGAGACGCTGACGACGTACGACATCCCGGTCAAGGTGCTGCTGCTGAACAACTTCGGCGACGGCATGGTCCGCCAGTGGCAGGACCTGTTCTACGCCAACCGCTACTCGGGCTCCGACAAGACCTTGCACAAGAAGGACTTCGTCCGCGCCGCCGAGGCGGACGGCTTCGGCTTCGCGCGACGCGTGACCAGGCGCGAGGACCTGCGCGAAGCGCTCGAGGCGTTCGTCGGCTCCTCCGGGCCGGCCTTCCTCGAGGTGATCACCGACCAGAGCGCGCACGTCTACCCGATGATCGGGCCAGGCATGGGCTACAAGGACATGATCACCGGCAAGTACATCACGCCGCGCGCGAAGAAGGACGTCGTCGTCGACCCCAACGCGGGGTTCTGATTCGACGAGGGCACGCGCCCCTCGGATCGTCGCCGAGGGGGACCTGCCCCCTTCACGAGGCAAAGCCTCGTGAAGCTTCCTCCCCTGCGGGCTGACGCCCGGGCTCGGCTGCGCGGGGGCCACTCCCGCGCTCGATGGCGCTCGGCCGCGCGCCGCGCGCGCGCCGCGGGCGTCGCGAAATTCCGACCGCGGGGCGTGCGTGGTAGGCTCACCCGCATGGACATCGCTCCGCAGCGTGACGTCGATCCACCCGAGACCGAGGCGTGGCTCGAGTCCTTCGCGCAGGTGATCCGCCGCGAGGGCGAGGACCGCGCGCGGCTGCTGCTGTCGCGGATGATCGAGTACGGCCAGCGCAACGGCGTGATCACGCCGTTCACGGCCAACACCCCCTACGTCAATACCATCCCGGTCGACGAGCAGCCGGTCTATCCCGGCGACCGCGACATCGAGCGCCGCATCAAGAACCAGCTCCGCTGGAACGCGATGGCGATGGTGGTACGCGCCAACAAGCACTCGGGCGGCATCGGCGGCCACATCTCGACCTACGCGTCGCTGGCGACGCTGCTCGAGGTCGGCTTCCACCACTTCTTCCGCGCGCACGCCGAGGACGGGGCGGGCGACTTCGTCTACCTGCAGGGCCACGCTGCGCCGGGGATCTACGCGCGCGCGTTCCTCGAGGGACGGATCTCGGAGGCGCAGCTCGAGAACTTTCGCCGCGAGCTCGCCCCGGGCGGCGGCCTCAGCTCGTACCCGCATCCCTGGCTGATGCCCGAGTTCTGGGAGTTCCCGACGGTGTCGATGGGCCTGTCGGCGATCTCCTCGATCTACCAGGCGCGCTTCAACCGCTACCTGCAGGCGCGCGGCCTCGCCGACACCACCCGCTCGCGCGTCTGGGCCTTCCTCGGCGACGGCGAGATGGACGAGCCCGAGAGCATGGGGGCGATCACGCTCGCCTCCCGCGAGCGGCTCGACAACCTGATCTGGGTCGTCAACTGCAACCTGCAGCGCCTCGACGGGCCGGTGCGCGGCAACGGCAAGATCATCCAGGAGCTCGAGGCGGCCTTCCGCGGCGCCGGCTGGAACGTGCTCAAGGTGATCTGGGGCGACGACTGGGACCCGCTCCTCGAGCGCGATCGCTCCGGGCTCCTGGTGCAGCGCATGGGCGAGGTACCCGACGGCCAGTACCAGAAGTACAGCGTCTCGTCGGGAGACTACATCCGCAAGGACTTCTTCGGGAGGTATCCCGAGCTCCTGAAGCTGGTCGAGAGCGTCACCGACGCGAAGCTGCAGCGCATGCGGCGCGGCGGCCACGACCCGGAGAAGGTCTACGCCGCCTACAGCCGCGCGATCGAGTACAGCGGCGCGCCGACCGTGGTGCTCGCGAAGACCATCAAGGGCTACGGCCTCGGCGCCGCCGGGGAAGGGCGCAACTTCAGCCATCAAGCAAAGAAGCTCAAGGGAACCGATCTGCGCGACTTCCGTGACCGTCTCGGCATCCCGATCAGCGACCGCGAGCTCGAGGAGGTGCCCTTCTACCGCCCGGCCGACGACACCGACGAGATCGAGTACCTGCGCGAGCGGCGGGCGGCCCTCGGCGGCTCGGTCCCCCGGCGCGTCGTGCGATCGCGACCGATGCCGAGCGTACCGCGTGAGATCTTCGACGAGTTCCGCAACGAGTCGACCGGGCGCGACGTCGCGACGACGCAGGTGACCGTCGCGCTGCTGCGCCGCCTGATGAGCGACCCGACGATCGGCCGCCTCGTCGTACCGATCGTGCCGGACGAGGCGCGCACCTTCGGCATGGACGCGCTGTTCCGCAAGTTCGGCATCTACTCGTCGCAGGGGCAGCGCTACGAGCCGGTCGATTCCGACGTCGTCGCCTTCTACCGCGAGGCGCAGGACGGCCAGCTCCTCGAGGAAGGCATCACCGAGGCGGGGGCGATGGCGTCCTTCACCGCCGCGGCGACCGCGTACGCGGCACACGGGGTCAACGCGATCCCCTTCTACTTCTTCTACTCGATGTTCGGCTTCCAGCGGATCGGCGACCTGATCTGGCAGAACGCCGATGCGCGCGGCAAGGGCTTCCTGATCGGCGCCACCGCCGGACGCACGACGCTCGCCGGCGAGGGCCTCCAGCACCAGGACGGCAACAGCCACGTCCTCGCGAGCCCCGTGCCCACCATCCGCGCCTACGACCCGGCGTACGCCTACGAGATCGCCGTCATCGTCGAGGACGGCATCCGGCGGATGTACGTCGAGCGCGAGGACATCTTCTACTACTTGACGGTGGCGAACGAGGCCTACCCGCAGCAGGCGATGCCCGAGGGCGTCGAGGACGGCATCCTGCGCGGGCTCTACAAGGTGCGCGCGGCCAGTGCGCCGGAGGAAGCGCCGCGCGTCCACCTCTTCGGCAGCGGCTCGATCCTGCCCGAGGCGCTGCGCGCCCAGGAGCTGCTCGCCGCCCGCGGCGTCGCGGCCGACGTCTGGAGCGTCACCAGCTACAACGAGCTCCGTCGCGACGCGGTCGCCGTCGAGCGCTGGAACATGCTGCACCCGCTCGACACGCCGCGGGTGCCGTACGTGCGCCGGGTGCTCGACCCCGAGCCCTGGCCGGTGATCGCGGCGAGCGACTACGTGAAGACGCTGCCGCTCACGCTGACGCCCTACGTCCCCGACGGGCTGCACGCCCTCGGCACGGACGGCTTCGGCCGCAGCGACGCACGCGAGGACCTGCGTCGCTTCTTCGAGGTCGACGCGGAGTCGATCTGCGTCGCGGCGCTGCACGAGCTGGCGCGTCGGGAAGAGATCGAGCCGCAGCGAGTGCAGGACGCGATCGTCGAGCTCGGAATCGACCCCGAGAAGCCCGATCCCGCCGTCTCCTGAGCGGCGGCCAGAAAGGACGGCGATGCTGAAGCTCGTTTTCTGCCTGACGCGCCTGCCGCACCTGTCGCGCGAGGAGTTCCAGCGCTACTGGCGCGAGCGGCACGCTCCGCTCGTGCGCAGCCACGCCGCGACGCTGCGCATCCAGCGCTACGCCAGCTCCACTCGCTCGCGGCGAACGACCCGCTGAACGAGGCGCTGCGCGCGTCGCGCGGCGGACCGGACGGCTTCGACGGCATCGCCGAGCTGTGGTGGCACAGCGCCGAGGATCTCGCCGCGGCGACCGCCAGCGAGGAAGGCCGGCGCGCGTCGCTGGAGCTGCTCGAGGACGAGCGGCGCTTCATCGACCTCGCGCGCTCGCCGCTGTGGCTCGCGCGCGAGCACGAGGTGCTGCCCTGGAGCTAGGAGCCTGTCCGAGTAAGGCCGCGGGGCTGCGAAGCGCGATGCATCCGCGATCGCTGCGTCGCCGAACCCTCGACGGATCGCCCCGGATACGCCGTCGGGTTCGGCTCCTTGCGCTCGCGGCGCCT
>JBFMAS010000454.1:0-7227 GCA_040755575.1 Thermodesulfobacteriota bacterium | reverse complement strand
GCGCGGCGCGGAGATGATGGCGCGGCGCGGGGTGCTCGTGCGGCGGCTGAACGCGATCGAGAACCTCGGCAGCATGGACGTGCTGTGCACCGACAAGACCGGCACGCTGACGAGAGGCGTCGTCGAGCTCGAGGGCGCGTACGACGCAGGCGGTGCGCGCTCGGCGCGCGTCCTCGAGCTGGCCGCGTACAACGCGGCCTTCGACACCGGGCTCGCAAACCCGCTCGACGACGCGATTCTCGCCGCCCATCGCCCGGACCCGGCGAAGGTCACGAAGCGAGCGGAGATCCCGTTCGACTTCGTTCGCAAGCGGGTCAGCATCGTGCTCGCCGACGAAGGCGGCTGCCGGATCGTCACCAAGGGCGCCTTCCACCGCGTGCTCGACGCCTGCACCCGGCTCGGCGACGGCAGCCCGCTCGACGCCGCCAGCCGCGAGAGCCTCGAGCGGCGCCACGCCGACTGGAGCCGGCGCGGCATCCGCGTGGTCGCCGTCGCGACGCGGCGGATCGCGGACCAGGCGGGCTACGGGCGGGAGGCCGAGCGCGAGCTCGAGCTCGCCGGCTTCCTCACCTTTCTCGACCGTCCCAAGGAGGGCGCCGCACGGGCGGTCGCGAGCCTGCGCGAGCTCGGGGTGGCGGTGAAGCTCATCACCGGCGACTCCGCGCTGGTCGCGGCTCACGTGGCGTCGCTCGTCGGGCTGCCGACCGGCCGGATGCTGACCGGCGCCCAGCTCGACGAGCTGCACGACGAGGCGCTGTGGCGGGAGGCCGAGCGCACCGACCTCTTCGTCGAGGTCGACCCGAACCAGAAGGAGCGCATCATCCTCGCGCTGAAGAAGCTGGGCCACGTCGTCGGCTTCCTCGGCGACGGGATCAACGACGCACCGGCCATGCACGCCGCCGACACCAGCCTCGCGGCCGATCAGGCCGTCGACGTGGCACGCGAGGCCGCCGACTTCGTCCTGCTCGAGCGCGACCTCGACGTCATCCGGCGCGGCGTCGAGGACGGCCGGCGGACGTTCGCCAACACGCTGAAGTACGTCCTGACGACCGAGAGCGCGAACCTCGGCAACATGGTCAGCATGGCGATCGCGTCGCTGTTCCTGCCCTTCCTGCCGCTGCTCGCGGGCCAGATCCTGCTCAACAACTTCCTCTCGGACATCCCCGCGGTCGGGCTCGCCGGCGACAGCGTCGATCCCGAGCTTGTCGACCGGCCGCGGCGCTGGGACATGGGCTTCATCGGCCGCTTCATGCTCGAGTTCGGGCTGCTCAGCTCGGCGTTCGACTTCCTGACCTTCGCCGTGCTGCTGCTCGGCTTCCGCACCGGCGTCGACGTCTTCCGCACGGCATGGTTCGTCGAGTCGCTTCTCACCGAGCTCGCGATCGCGCTCGTCGTGCGGACGCGGCGGCCGTTGCACCGCAGCCGTCCGGGAACGCTGCTGCTCGCGTCGACGTGTGCGCTCCTGGCGGTCGCGGTCGTCCTGCCCTACCTGCCGTACGCCGGCCTCGTCGGCTTCGTGCCGATCCCGCTCGCGCTCCTCGCCACGCTGATCGCGATCACGGCGACCTACGTGGCCGCGGCCGAGACGATGAAGAAGTGGTTCTACCGGCCGCCGGCAGCCTGAGCGCCCGGCGTCGGGCACCGGGCGGCGCCGTTGGCCGCCCGGTTGCTAGCTCCGGCATGGCCACGATCACCGCCCGCGCCGCACGCCCCTCGCTGGTGCTCGCCTTGACGCTCGCCTGCGTGCTCGCCGCGCCCGACGCGCACGCCCGCCTGCGCGAGGACCTGCGCGGCGCGCAGCTCTATGCCGCCGAGTGCGCGCCGTGCCACGGTCCGAGCGGGCGCGGCGACGGCCCCGAGGGGGTCTACTTCGCGCCCCGGCCGCGCAACCTGCACGAGGGCTTCCTCGCGCTCTACGAGACGGACGAGCTGGTCGCGCGGATCCGCAGCGGGCAGCCGCTGATGATCGAGATCGATCAGGTCGCGGTCCGCCGCCGCGCGCGCATCGTGGAGGACATCGTCGCCCACCTCGAGCGGCTGCCCGACGTCGACTGGGATCGGGTCGAGCGCGGCGCCGAGCTCTTCGCGGTGCGCTGCGCGGGCTGCCACGGGCCGTTCGGCCGGCCGACCGCGGGCGCGGATGTCCCCGGGGAGACGCCACGGCAGGACCTGTCCGCGCCGTCGTTCCAGAGATCGGCCAGCGACGGCAAGCTGCTCGAGCTCGTGCAGCACCGCGGCGACGAGATGCCACGCATCGCGCCACTCGACGCGTCCGACGCGCGTGCCGTCGTCGCCTACGTGCGCGTCCTGTCCCCCGGCTTCGAGCTCTACTCGCTGTGGTGCGCGGGCTGCCACGGCGACGACGGCCGCGGCGAGGGAGAGCTCGGCGTCGGCGCCGATCGTCCGAACGTGGTCTTCGACCGTGCCTACCTGCGCGCCCAGGATCCGGAGGACCTGCGCCGCAACGTCGTGCACATGCTCGAGTCGCAGGAAGGCGCGATGCCGCACATGCAGCGCGGTCTCACCGAGGAGCAGGTCCGCAGCATCGTCGAGTACCTGCGCGCGACCGACAAGAGCCCGCGGCCTTCGCCGCAGCGCAAGTGAGCGCCTCAGTCGGTCCGCTTCAGGTAGCGGACGATGGCGCGCAGCTCGGCGTCCGACAGCGCCTCGCGGAAGTGCGGCATCCGGGCGCCGTGCTCCGCGAGCATGTGCGCGACCTCCTTGCGCAGCTCCTCGCGATTCTCGCTCGCGAGCCAGGCGCGATCGAAGACCACGTGCGGCTTCTGCTTGCCGGTCGCGAAGACGCCGTCGCCGCGTCCCTCGTCGCCGTGACATGGCGCGCAGTAGTACGAGTAGGTCTCGAAGCCCGGCGACAGCAGGCGGACGAACGGCAGCAGCGCGCGCGCCCTGGCGTCGTCCTGCAGGCCGGGGATGCCCGGCATGCCGCGGTGCCCGTGCTGGATCGCGGCGATCAGCTCGTCGTCGCTCGTGTCGCGCTGGAAGCCCGCATCCCACAGGTCGCGCGGCGGGCGCTGCACCCCGGGCGGCAGCTCGCGGACCGGCAGCGGCTTGCCGAGCGGACCGTGGCAGACCGCGCAGCGCTCCGCGAACACCGCGGCACCCGCGTCGACCTTCGCCCAGTCGAGCGTCGGCAGTCGCTCCACGTGCGCCACCAGGTCGTCGAGGCGCGCGAGGCGCTCGCGCAGCACCTTCGGGTCTGGCTCGATCGGCAGCGGCGCACCATCGCGCAGCCGCGCGACCAGCGCATCCTCGTCGGCGGCGTCGAGCACGCCGCCGCGCAGGTCGCGGGGCGGCGGCACGAACCAGCGCGCCTCGGGCCCGTCGCCGCGGCCGCTCGCGCCGTGGCAGGGGGCGCACTCGACGAGGTAGAGCGTCGCGCCGTCCGGCTCCGCCGCGCCCGCACCGCGTGCGCCGAGCACGAGCGCGATCGCGACGGCGAGGGCCGTGCGCGCCGCGCGCCGGATGACGATCCCCATGCGCCCTTCGAGCACGAGTGCTCGGGCACTTCAATCGCGGCTGCAGAAGATGCAATGTGGCATCGCTCTTGCGCGGTCACGGTGCATGACGCAGGCGCACGGGAGCAGAGGCAACGCCCGGTTCGCCATCGGGAAGGTACGCGGGCGTTTTCACGGTGTCGAGGTCGAATGGACACGCGATCGCTTCGCGGACGTCATTCGCCGCGGCGTGGCGCAGAAGGCCGCGCGGGGCTGGTCGCACGGCCGCATCTGGGACTGGGTGAAGTCCGCGTACGAGCTCGACCAGGGATCGGCCGACCTCGCGAAGGGCGCGGTCGACGAGGTGATCAGCCCGCCGCGCAGCGAGGAGAACGAGGGCGGCGCGCGCTAGCCGTTCCGATCGCTGCGACACCGCCCGGGCCGCTTTTCGCACCACCGCGACGGCGTCGTGCGCCCGCCCGATCCGCCGCGCGCTCGCCGCAGCCGGGCCGCCGCTTCCGAAGTTGGTCGGGCGACGAGAGACGCCGGGAGAATGCATGTACTGCCGCGTGATCGCCTGCGACTTCGATGGCACGGGGGCGGCGCACGGCCACCTGGCGGCGGAGGTCGCGGCGGCCCTGCACCGCGCCCGCGACGCCGGCATCACGACCCTGCTGGTCACCGGCCGCGTGCTCGAGGACCTGCAGGTCGCGCTGGTCGACTTCTCAGCGTTCGACGCGGTGGTCGCGGAGAACGGGGCGCTGCTCTGGTTCCCCGAGCGCGAGCACACCGTGCAGCTCGGCTCGTCGCCGCCCGAGCACTTCCTCGGCCGCCTGCGCGAGGCGGGGATCCCGTTCCACGCGGGGGCAGTCGTCGTCGGCACCTGGGAAGGTCACGCCGGGCAAGCCCTGACCTTGATTCGCGAGTCCGGGCTCGACCTGCAGCTCGTGTTCAACCGCTCGGCTCTCATGCTGCTGCCCTCCGGCATCGACAAGGCGGTCGGCGTGCGCCGCGCGCTCGAGGAGCTCAAGCGCTCGGAGCGCAACATGATCGTCTTCGGCGACGCGGAGAACGACCTGCCGCTGTTCGGCGTCGCCGAGGTCGCCGTGGCGGCGCGCGGCTCCCTGCCCGCGGTGGCGGCGCGCGCGGACGAGCAGCTCTCCCGGCCGGGCGGCGAAGGCGTCGCGCACTACGTCGAGACGCTTCTCGACGCAGGCTGCCGCGCTCCGTCGCCGGCGCGCCGGCGGCTCGCGCTCGGCCGCGCCGACGACGGCACGCCGGTCTCGCTGCGGCTCGGCGACGGCAACGTGCTGGT
Organism: Thermodesulfobacteriota bacterium; assembly: GCA_040755575.1. Classification (GTDB taxonomy): domain Bacteria; phylum Desulfobacterota; class Binatia; order UBA12015; family UBA12015; genus DATCMB01. The sequence continues at coordinate 2,457 of JBFMAS010000454.1, read as the reverse complement.
GAGCGGCGATCCCCGCAGCGGCAAGTCGTGGCTCGCGGGCCTCGTCGCCGAGCACCTGCTCGAGCAGGGCTACCGCCTGTGCATCGTCGACCCGGAAGGCGATCACCAGAGCCTCGCGCAGCGCCCGGGATGCGTGCTCCTCGGCCAGCACCTCGCCCTGCCGAAGCCGCAGCATCTGCCGGCGGTGCTCGAGGACCTGCAGGCGAGCGTCGTCCTGAGCCTCACCGCGCTCCCGCAGGACGCGCAGACGGCGTACGTCTGCTGCGCGCTCGAGGCGCTCGCTGACGCGCGCCGGCGAAGCGGCCTGCCGAACTGGATCGTGGTCGACGAGGCGCACTACTTCTTCCGCGACGGCGCCGGGACCTGCACGGACGTCCTCGGCAAGACGGGCAACCTGCTGCTCGCGACCTATCGACCGAGCCTGCTGTCGAGCGCGACGCACGAGTCGATCGGCGCCTACCTGCTGCGGCGGACGGACGTCGAGGCCGAGCGCTACTTCGTCGAGGCGCTGCTCGGGGCGCGCGGACCACGCGACCGCGCCGCGGTCGACATGCTCGACGATCTGCACGACAACCAGACGGGCCTGCTGCTCGACACGAGCGACGGTCCGATCTGGCAGACCTTCGTCGCCGAGCCCCGCGTGTCGCGGCACGTGCACCACCGGCGCAAGTACGTCGACGGCGGGGTGCCGCCGGGCAAGGGCTTCCGCTTCACCGTGCCGGGCGACGTCGTGGTCGCGAGCGCGCGCAACGTCCGCGAGTTCGCCGCCGCGATCGGCACGGTGCCGCTCGAATCCCTGCGCCGTCATCTCGCCGCGGGGGATTTCTCGCGCTGGAGCCGCGAGGTCCTCGGCGATCCCGACCTCGCGACGGGTCTCGCGAAGCTCGAGCAGATCACCGCGCTCGGCGCGTCGCCGAGCCGCGAGGAGATCATCGACCACCTGCGCGATCGCTACGTGATGTGATGGACGACAGAACGGAGGAGCCATGAGCAGCGTACAGCCACTACGCACCATCGTCGTCGGCACCGACTTCTCGGAGGACGCGACCGCCGCCCTCGGCTGGGCCGAGCACGTCGCACGCGAGCACGGAGCGCACCTGGTGCTGGTGCACGCGGCGCCGTCCGAGGTGCTGCCCGCGCCGGAGTTCGTCCCGCTGCCGGCCGAGTACTACGAGCGGATCCACGCCGAGGCGCGGCAGCGGCTCGAGGCCATCGCGGCCGAGGTACGCCAGCGCGGCCTCACGGTCGACAGCGAGCTCGTGCTGAGCCTGCCCGCGAACGGCGTCCTCGACGTCGGCGCGCGGCGCAACGCCGACCTGATCGTCGTCGGCACGCGCGGGCAGACCGGCTGGAAGCGCGCGCTGCTCGGCAGCACGGCCGCGCGCCTCGTGCGCGAGTCGCCCTGCCCCGTCCTGGTCGTGCACCCGCGCGACGCGGGCGAGCCGCGGCCGGTGCGCACGATCGTCGTGCCGACCGACTTCTCCGAGGACGCTCGCGTCGCCGCGGAGGCGGCGGCGCGCCTGCTCGGCGACGGGGACGGCAGCCGCCGCCTCGAGCTGCTGCACGCCTACCGCGTGCCGGTCGAGGCGGCGCACCTGCCGGCGCAGGTCCTGCTGCAGGCCATCCGCGACGCCGAGCGCGCGGCCCACGAGAGCCTCGAGGCGCTCGCCGCGACGCTCCGCCGGCCCGGCGTCACGGTCGACGTGACGGCACGCGAGGGCTACCCGCCCGAGGTCATCGTCGAGTTCGCACGCACCGCACGGGCCGACCTGATCGCCATGGGCACGCACGGCCGCTCGGGGCTCGGCCGGCTGCTGCTCGGCAGCACGGCGGAGCGCGTGCTGCCCTCCGCGCCGTGTCCGGTGCTGACCGTGCACCGCCCGAAGACTTGACCGGCATGCGCGCCCCGGTGCGCGGCCGGCCGTCGCCGCCGCGTGCCGGCGCGCAGCCCGATTGAGGCCCCATGCCCACGCTGCTCGAGATCGCGCAGGCGCTGTGGTTCTTCGTGCCGGCGTTCCTCGCCAACATGGCGCCCGTGCTCGTCCAGGAGCGGCTGCGGCCGCTCGAGCGTCCGCTCGATTTCGGCGCGACGTTCCGCGGCCGTCGCGTGCTCGGCGACCACAAGACCTGGCGCGGGCTCGTCGCCGGCGTGGCGACGGCCGTCGCCGTGTTCTGGCTGCAGCGCCTGCTCTACCGCGCGGGCTTCGCGCACGGCCTCGCGCGCATCGACTACGGCGCCGCCTCGCTGCTCACGGGCCTGGCGCTCGGCACCGGCGCGCTGGTCGGCGACGCCGTCAAGTCGTTCTTCAAGCGGCAGCTCGACATCGCGCCCGGCAGGTCGTGGCTCGGCTTCGACCAGCTCGACTTCCTGGTCGGGGCCTGGCTCGCGACGCTGCCCCTCGGGGCGCCGCCGTTCACGCACCTCGTGGCGATCGCGCCGATCGTCTTCCTCGGCGC
>JBFMAS010000453.1:0-21075 GCA_040755575.1 Thermodesulfobacteriota bacterium | reverse complement strand
GCACGAAGCGTGGCAAGCCGCGCCGCCGGCTGAACGCCGCGTGGGGGGGACGCGCGACGCTGCGGCGGCCGTGGCGATTCACGCCGGAGATCAAGCGGCTTGCGACTGAGGAGCGACCTCGACGGCCTCCTCGGCGGTCAGGAACCACTCCATCGGACGCCCGGTGTAGCGCGCGATGCGGAACAGGACGTCGGTCGTGGGCACCCTGCCGTTCAAGTAGTTGTAGACCGCCGAGAGGCTCAGCCCGAGGTCGTAGGCGAACGCCTTCGGCTCGTCGCGGACCACGTTGCGGATCCGGTCCGCGAAAACCCTGCTGTCGATCTGTGCCTGCACGATGCTGCTCCTTTCTGCCCCGCGAAGTGCCGTGCACCACCGGGAGCCATTCGGACCCCAGAAACGAAAAAAGGCCGCTGGGTTTCGCGCCCAGCGGCCTTTTCACGGGGGTCTGTGACCTACTTCCTCACGGAACTCCTCGCTCCTGGCCGCCGGGCGCCGGCTTGGCGTCGGCGTTGCGCGTAATCGAGTCCACGAGCACCATCGACACCACTGCCGCAAAACGCGGACGCACGACGACGCTCGTGACGCGCTGGACGCCGTTGCGCCAGCCCGTGCACGGGATCGTCATGTGATGGGTCTGCGTCTGCATCGCTGGTGATCCGTTGGTGGTCCTTGCCTCGATCGAGAGCCTGATTTCCCACGCCCTTGGGGGTAAAGCAACCCCCTCCTTTGCACGGGTGTGGAAGGCGACGGCTCTCCGACCGGGTAGCACGCTCACTCGCCGTCGGCCACCTGCGCCGCCTCGAGCTGCTCCTGGAGCTCGAGCCAGCGCTCGGTGCGTTCGCCGAGCGTCCGCTCGACCTCGGCGTAGCGCCGCTGCAGCTCGGCGACGTCGCGTCCGGCCCGCTGGTAGGTCGCGGGGTCGGCGAGGTCGCCGGCGAGCCCGGCCTTCTCGCGCTCGAGCTCCTCGATCTCCTCCTCGAGGGTGCGGATCTCGTCGCGGATCCCGCGGGTGCGGCGCGCGAGCGCTTGACGGGCCTCGGCCGCTCGCCGCCGCTCGAGGCGCTCGCCGCGCGCGGAGCGCTCGGGCTCCAGCGGGTCGGCGTCTGCTGCTGCGGCGCTCGCGGCGCCGCCATCCGAAGCGCGTTCGGACGACGGGCCGCCGTTCGCGCGCTTCCAGCAGTAGTAGTCCCAGTCGCCCGGGTAGTCCGTGACCACGCCGCCCTCGACCCGCACCACGCGGCGGGCGATCTGCCGGATGAAGTGCACGTCATGGCTGACGAAGCAGAGCGCACCCTCGTAGGCCTGCAGGGCGACGATCAGCGCGTCGACCGACGCCATGTCGAGGTGGATCGTCGGCTCGTCCATCAGCAGCACGGTCGGCGGGTCGAGCAGGATCATCGCGAGTGCGAGCCGGCTCTTCTCGCCGCCGCTCAGGACCGCCGCCTTCTTCTTGACGTCGTCGCCCCGGAAGAGGAACGCGCCGAGCAGCGAGCGGACGACGGTCTCGCCCTGATCGCGCGCGACGCCCATCGCGTTCTCGAGCACGGTGCGCTCGAGGTCGAGCATGTCGTGCCGGTGCTGCGTGTAGTAGCCGACCGAGACCCGCAGCCCGAGCCGCCGCTCGCCCGCGTCGGGCTCGATCGCCCCCGCGAGCAGCTTCAGCAGCGTCGACTTGCCCGCTCCGTTCGGGCCGACCAGCACCGTCTTGTCGCCACGCCGGAGCTGGAAGTCGAGCTGCTCGTAGACGCGCGTCGCGCCGTAGGACTTGGCGACGCGGGCGAGCTCGAGCGCCAGCTCGGAGGTGCGCTCGGGCTGCGGGAAGCGGAAGCGCACGCGCGGGCCGTCCTTGGCGACGACGATGCGCTCCTCCTTCTCGAGCGCCTTGACGCGGCTCTGCACCTGGCGCGCCTTGCTCGACTTGTAGCGAAAGCGCTCGATGAAGCGCTCGGTCTCGCGCAGGCGCCGCTCCTGGTTCTTGGCCGCGGCCTCGAGCTGCGCGCGGCGCTCCTCGCGCTCGCGCACGTAGGTCTCGTAGCCGGCCGGGTAGCGGGTGACCCGTCCGTTCTCGACCTCGACGATCGACGTCGTCGTCGCCGACAGGAAGGCGCGGTCGTGCGAGATCAGCACCAGCGTGCCGCGGTACGCGGCGAGGAAGTCCTGCAGCCAGAGCACCGACTCGAGATCGAGGTGGTTGGTCGGCTCGTCGAGCAGCAGCACGTCGGGCAGGTCGATGAGCAGGCGGGCGAGCTCGGCGCGCATCACGTAGCCGCCCGAGAACGAGCGCAGCGGCCGCTCCTCGTCGCCAGGACGGAAGCCGAGGCCGGCGAGGATGCGCCGCGCACGGACCTCGCGGGCGTTGCCGCCGAGCCGGTCGTACTCCGCGTGCACGTCGGCGAGCCGTGCGGCGAGGCGCTCCTGCTCCGCGTGGTCCGTCGCCGCGGCGAGCTCCTCGGGCAGCGTCGCGAGCTCCTCCTCGAGGGCGAGCAGGTGCTCGCCCGGGCGGAGCGCGGTCCCGATCACGGTGGCGTCCGGCGTGGCGAGGATCTCCTGCGGCAGGTGGCCGAGCGAGAGGCCGCGCGCGCGGCTCACCACGCCGCGGTCGGGCTGCTCCTTGCCGAGCAGCAGGGCGAGCAGCGTCGACTTGCCCGCGCCGTTCGGCCCGACGATGCCGGCGCGCTCGCCGGCGACGAGCCGCAGCGACACGTCCTCGAACAGGACCTGCCCCGCGAAGCCCTTGTCGACGCCGTCGAACGAGATCATGCCGCGTGCCGCAGGGCGGCGATCGGGTCGAGGCGCGACGCCTTGTGCGCCGGATAGAAGCCGAAGAACACGCCCACGAACGCCGAGAACAGGAACGCCACGACGATAGCAAGCGGCGACACGAGCGTCGGCCAGCCGCTCACCCGCGAGATCACGTCCGACACGACGACGCCGAGGACGATGCCGACGATGCCGCCGAGCCCGGACAGCGTCACCGCCTCGAACAGGAACTGCGCCAGGATGTGCCGCCCCTTGGCGCCGACGGCCATGCGGATGCCGATCTCGCGCGTCCGCTCGGTGACCGACACCAGCAGGATGTTCATGATGCCGATGCCGCCGACCAGCAGCGAGATCGAGGCGATCGCGAGCAGCAGGTTCGACATCACGCGCGCCATGGTGTCCGCCGCCTGTGCCATCTCGGCGATCGTGCGGATGCCGAAGTCGTCCTCCTCGCCGGGCTGGATGCGGCGCCGCTCGCGCAGGACGTCGGTGATCTGCTCGATCACGCCCTCCTCGTCCGCCGTCGGGTCGAGCGACACCTGGATCATGTCGACCGTGCCGAGCGTCGCCGTCCCGAGCACCTTGCGCTCGGCGGTAGTGAACGGGATGAACACCGCATCGTCCTGGTCCTGGCCGTACGCGCTCTGCCCCTTCGGCGTCATGAGGCCGATCACCTTGAACGGCACGTCCTTGATGCGGATCTCCGCCCCGACCGGGTCGACGCCCTCGCCGAACAGCATGGTCGCGACCGTCTGACCGAGCACCGCGACCTTGGCCGCGGTGTCGTTCTGGCTCTGCGAGACGAACTCGCCCGCGACGACCGGCCACTCCCGCACCGTGGCGTAGCCGGGCGGCACGCCCCAGATCGTCGTCGTCCAGTTGGCGCCGCCCGCCTGCACCTGCGCCACCTCGCGGCGGTGCCAGCTCACGCCGCGCAGGCCCTCGACCTGCTGCGCGAGGGCGCGTGCGTCGGAGATCGTCAAGCGGGCGCCGGTGCCCCAGCCGGCCCGCGCGCCCGAGGTGGTGGTGGCACCCGGGAAGATCATCACCATGTTGGTGCCGACGCTCGCGATCTGCTCCTGCAGCGCGGCGCGCGCCCCCTGGCCGAGGCTCACCATCGAGATGACCGCCGCGACGCCGACGATCACGCCGAGCGAGGTGAGGCTCGAGCGCAGCGGGTTGCGGCGCAGGGAGCGCACGGCGAGGCGCAGCGTGACGAGCCACAGGTTCATGCGGCCCCCGTCTGCGCGCGCTTGCGCCGGTCCTCGACCACCTGGCCGTCGCGCATCAGCAGCAGGCGCTCGGCCTGCGCGCCGACCTCGTTGTCGTGCGTCACCGTGACGATCGTCAGCCCGCGCGCGTGGAGCTCGCGCAGCAGCGCGAGGATCTCGACGCTCGTCTGCGAGTCGAGGTTTCCGGTCGGCTCGTCGGCCAGCAGCACGGCCGGCTCGGTGACGAGCGCACGCGCGATCGCGACGCGCTGCTGCTGCCCGCCGGAGAGCTGGTTCGGCGTGCTCGCCTCGCGTCCCGCGAGCCCGACGCGAGCGAGCGCGGCCCTGGCGCGCACGTGCTGCTCGCGCGGCGGTACGTCGCTGTAGAGCAGCGGCAGCTCGACGTTCTCGAGCGCGGTCGTGCGCGGCAGCAGGTTGAAGTCCTGGAAGACGAAGCCGAGCGTGCGATTGCGCACCGTCGCGAGCTCGTCCGGCGAGAGCCGTGACACGTCGCGGCCGAGCAGCTCGTAGCTGCCCGACGTCGGGCTGTCGAGGCAGCCGAGCAGGTTCATCAACGTCGACTTGCCGCAGCCGGACGGCCCCATGATCGCGACGTACTCGCCGGCGTCGATCGCGAGATCGATGCCGCGCAGCGCATGCACCGCGACGTCGCCCGCCTGGTAGACGCGGGTCAAGGCGCGCGTGCGGATGACGGCGGTGCTCAACGCCGGCCGCGGCCGCCGCGCGTGCCGCCGAACATCGACCACGCCTGCTCGGCCGGCTCGCTCTTGATGCGTGTGATGACGCGGTCGCCCGGCTCGAGGTCGCCGCCGGAGACCGCCGTCATGACGTCGTCAGCGAGCCCGGTCTCGACCTCGACGCGTACCGGCCGCCCGCGCGACAGCAGCCAGACCGCCCTGTCGTCGCGCTCGTCGCGGCTCCGTGCGCTCGGCACCGCGTGCGCCGTGCCCGTTTCTCCTTCGTCCTGCGGCGGGCGGAAGCGCAGCGCCGCCGTCGGCACCTTGAGCACGTCGTCGGCGGACGCCACGACGATGCTGACGTTCGCCGTCATGCCCGGCTTCAAGAGGTGCTCGCGGTTGTCGACGTCGAGGACGACGTCGTAGGTCACCACGTTCTCGAGCGACTGCGGCGCGTTGCGCACCTGCCGTACGGTCGCGGGAAACTCCCGACCCGGGTAGGCGTCGACGGTGAAGGTCGCGCTCTGCCCCTCGCGGACGCGTCCGATGTCGGCCTCGCTGACGAACGAGTTGACCTGCATCTTCGCGAGGTCCTCGGCGATCACGAACAGGGTGGGTGTCTGGAAGCTCGCCGCGACGGTCTGGCCGACCTGGACGTCGCGCGACACGACGATGCCGTCGACCGGCGAGACGATGTCGGTGTAGCCGAGGTTGACCTCCGCCTCGGAGAGCGACGCCTTCGCCTGAGCGACCGCCGCTTGCGCGAGCGAGAGCTGGGCGACGGCCTGCTCGGCGTTCGAGCGTGCGACGTCGAGCTCCTCGCGCGACACGACCTTGGTGCGCGCGAGCGCCTCCTGGCGCTGGAGCTGGGCGCGCTTCAGGTTGAGGTCGGCGCGCGCCTTCTCGACCTGCGCCTCGGCGTTGGCGAGCTCGGCGCGCGCGCGGTCCACCTTGCCCTGGAACGTGCGCGGGTCGATCTTCGCGATCACCTGGCCCTTCTGCACCGGCGAGTTGTAGTCGACCCGGATGTCGGCGATCGGGCCGGAGACGTAGGTCCCGACGGTGATCGAGCGCACCGGGTTCAGGGTGCCGGTCGCCGTCACGGTGGCGACGATCGGCCCGCGCTCGACCGGCACCGTGACGTACTCACGCACCTCACCGTTGCCGGCGAACAGCCAGTACAGCAGAGCCGCCAGGGCGCCCGCGCCGAGCGCCGCGACGAGCCAGGAGCGACCTCGGCGCATCGTGTTGGAATCGTGGGGGCGGATCGGCCCCGAGGGACGACGCCTCCGGTGCTCCGCCTCGTTCGTGGTACGGTAGCACCGGGCCGATTCCGTCGCACGGCCCGGCGCGGTACGAAGCGATCTTGACGGCTCGGAGAGGACGCCGTTACGCTGCCCGGGCCATGCACCCTCGCCGCCTCGACCGTGCTCTGCCGGTGCTCGCCGTGGCGCTCGCCCTGTCGGCCTGCGGCGATGCGTCCTCGCCGAGCGGCGCCTATCCGCGGGACGACGAGCTGCGGCTGAACCACATGCAGGTCCTGGGCTCGCACAACAGCTACCACATCGAGCCCCAGCCGGCGCTGTTCTCGCTGCTGAGCGCGTTCCTCGGCCCCGCGGCGGAAGGATTCGAGTACACGCACCTGCCGCTCGCGGAGCAGTTCTCGACCCAGGGCATCCGCCAGATCGAGCTCGACGTCTTCGCGGATCCGGAGGGCGGCCTCTATGCCGAGCGCGCAGGGCAGCGTGTGGCGACCGGCGACGGCGCGTCGAACGTGCCGGCGCTCGACGAGCCGGGCTTCAAGGTGCTGCACGTCCAGGACGTCGACTTCGAGACCACCTGCTTCACCTTCGTCGAATGCCTCGAGCAGGTCCGTGCCTGGTCGGACGGCAACCCCGGCCACGCGCCGCTGTTCATCCTGGTCGAGGCGAAGGACGACACCATCCCGGACCCCGGGCTCGGCTTCGTCATCCCGCTGCCGATCGGCGCTTCGGAATTCGACGTCCTCGACGCGGAGATCCGCTCCGTGTTCCCGTCCGACCGGCTCATCACGCCGGACGACGTGCGCGGCGAGCACGAGACGCTCGAGGCGGCGATCCTCGCCGGCGGCTGGCCGACGCTCGGCGCGGCGCGCGGCAAGGTGTTCTTCGGACTCGACAACGGCGGCGCGAAGAAGGACGCGTACGTCGCGGGCCATCCCTCGCTGCGCGGCCGCGTGCTCTTCACCAGCTCCCTGCCCGGCGAGCCCGAGGCGGCGTTCGTCAAGCTCAACGACCCGATCGCCGACGGCGAGCTCATCCGCGACCTCGTGTCGCGCGGCTTCATCGTGCGCACCCGCGCCGACGCCGACACCGTGCAGGCGCGGACCGGCGACAACACGCAGCGCGACGCCGCGCTCGCGAGCGGTGCCCAGTTCGTGAGCACCGACTACCCGGTGCCCGACCCGGACTTCGGCACCGGCTACCGGGTCGAGATCCCCGGCGGCACGCCGGCACGCTGCAACCCGGTCAGCGCGCCGCCGGGCTGCACGTCGCTCGACATCGAGAGCCCGGCCGCGCTCGCAGGGTGAGACTGCCCGCACCGGCCGTCGGCCGTCGCGTGCCGCCCGCGGCGTTGAACAGCGCGTCGGGTTCTGACTACACTCACGCGCCCGCGCGGGCGCGAGCCGCGCGAGCGCGGTGCGAGCGTGAGCCGGGCGAGATTGATCATCCAGCACGCAGGGCGTGAGCCCTTCGAGTTCGTCCTCGCCGAGGCGACGACGGTCGGACGCGGGCCGGCCAACGACCTCGCGCTCGACGATCCCGCGGCGTCGCGGCGGCAGACCATGATCACCGCCGACGACGACGGCTGGCTGGTCAGCGACCTCGGCAGCGCGAACGGCACGTTCCTCAACGCGACGCGGCTGTTCGCGCCGGCGCGCCTCAAGAGCGGCGACGTCGTCACCATCGGCTCGACGCGCCTCGAGTTCGTCAGCGAGGTGCCGCGGGAGGTGGCCGGCGAGGAGCCGAACGAGGACGCGACGCGGGTGCGCGACGACTCGCGCGCGGCCGGCGTGCTGCTCGGCGCGAGCCCGGCGATGGTCCAGCTCTTCCACCTGATCGAGAAGGCCAGCGCGTCGCCGCTGCCGGCGCTGCTCGAGGGCGAGACCGGCACGGGCAAGGAGCTGGTCGCGCGCGCGATCCATCAGGGCAGCAAATCGGCGAGCGGTCCCTTCCTGCCCGTCAACTGCGCGGCCGTGCCGGAGAACCTGCTCGAGAGCGAGCTCTTCGGGCATCGGCGCGGCGCGTTCACCGGCGCCACCGGCGATCACGAGGGCCTGTTCGAGGCGGCGCAGGGCGGCACCGTGTTCCTCGACGAGATCGGCGAGATGCCGCTCGCGATGCAGCCGAAGGTCCTGCGCGTCCTGCAGGAGGGCGAGGTGACGCGCATCGGCGAGATCCGGCCGCGCAAGGTCGACGTCCGCCTGGTCGCCGCGACCAACCGCGACCTCTTGCGCGAGGTCGAGCGCGGTACGTTCCGCAGCGACCTCTACTACCGCATCTCGGCGTTCCCGATCCGCATCCCGCCGCTGCGCGACCGGCGCGACGACATCCCGCTGCTGGTCGAGAGCTTCCTCGCCTCGGCCGCGAGGCGTCAGGGCAAGCGCGTCGGACCCGTGACGCCGGAGGCGATGGGCGTGCTCGCCGCCTTCTCCTGGCCGGGCAACGTGCGCGAGCTGCAGAACGAGATCCAGCGCGCGGTCGCGCTCGCCGGCACCGGCGAGTCGATCGGCCTGCAGCACCTGTCGCCGAAGCTGACCGCGACGCCCCGTCCAGCCGGCGACGACACCGACCCGGGCAGCGCCGAAGCCCGCGAAGCGGCGGCGGCCGCGCTCGGCGAGGACGGCGGCGGCCCCGGGTCGCTGCGCGAGGCACGCAACGCGTTCGAGGCGCGCTACATCGCCGAGGTGCTCGACCAGCAGGGCGGCAGCGTGATGCGCGCGGCGCGCGTTCTTGGCTTGACGCGGGCGGGGCTGTACAAGAAGCTCAAGGAGTACGGGCTTCGCTAGGCTCTTTCGCCGCGCGCGGCCGGCGCCGGGATGCCGCCGGGACGCGACGACGCTGGACACGGCCGGAGCCGGCCCACTCGTCGCGACGGCTGCGCACGTCTGGTAGACGGGCCGAATGGAGCTTCGGGTCGGCACGAGCGGCTTCAGCTACGACGCGTGGCGCGGCAGCTTCTATCCCGAGGACCTGCCGGCGAGCCGGATGCTGTCGTTCTACGGCCGGCACCTCGAAGCCGTCGAGATCAACAACACCTTCTACCGCATGCCGAAGGCGGAGCTGCTCGAGGGCTGGGCGCAGCAGGTGCCGGCGGCGTTCTCGTTCGCGCTGAAGGCTCCGCGGCGCATCACGCACATCAAGAAGCTGCGCGACGTCGCGGACGAGGTCGCCCATCTGTACCGGGTCGCCGGCGCGCTGCACGAGCGTCGCGGTCCCGTGCTGTTCCAGCTGCCGCCGTATCTGCGCAAGGACGTCGAGCTGCTGCGCGACTTCCTCGCGGCGCTGCCCGAGGCGCATCACGCGGCGGTCGAGTTCCGCCACCGCTCGTGGCTCGACGACGAGGTGCTGGACGTCTTGCGCGCGTCGGATGCTGCGCTGTGCGTCGCGGACGCCGGCGAGGACACCGACGCGCCGCTCGCCGCGACGGCGCCGTTCGGCTACCTGCGGCTCCGCCGCCAGGACTACGACGAGCCGGCGCTCGCGCGCTGGGCCGAGCGCGTGCACGCACAGCCCTGGAACGGCGTCTGGGTGTTCTTCAAGCACGAAGACGAGGGCATCGGGCCGGCGCTCGCCGCGCGCTTCCGCTCGCTGTTCCTCGACGGCCGCTCGCTGCGGGTACCCGCGTGGCGGGCGACGCGCGAGGAGGCCGCCGCCGAGGCCGCGCCCCGGCGCAGACGCGCGCAGCGCGGCGGCACGCCCAGCGCGAGCTCCTGATCGCGGACGACCGCGTCAGGCGCGGTGGCGGCCGTTGCCGCCCACCGGCAGCGCGTTGCCGATCGACTCGCGCGCGCGACTCGCGAGCTCGCGCACGCGTGCCATCGTGGTCGAGGTGCGGAAAAAGCGCCCGACGTCGTCGAACAGCGAGTACGCGACCGGCGTCACGAGCAACGTCAAGAGCAGGCAGAGCGTCTGGCCGCCGACGATCACGTTCGCCATCGACGCACGCGACCCGGCACCCGGACCGCGGCCGAGCGCGATCGGGATCATGCCGAGCACCAGCATGACGGTGGTCATCAGGATCGGGCGCAGCCGCACGTGGTTCGCGGTCAGGATCGCCTCGTCGCGCGGCATCCCTTCGGCGCGCAGGGTGTTCGTGTAGTCGACCTGGAGGATGCCGTTCTTCTTGACGATGCCGAACAGCATGAACAGGCCCAGCACCGAGTAGACGTTCAGCGTCTCGTTCAGCAGGAGGAGGGAAAGCAGCGCGAACGGGATCGACAGCGGCAGCGAGAGCATGATCGTGATCGGGTGGAGGAAGCTCTCGAACTGCGCGGCGAGGATCATGTACATGAACACGACGCTGAGCGCGAAGGCGATCGTGAAGTTGGTGCCCGTCTCGGCGAGCGACTTGGCGCGGTTCGCGTAGCGGATCGAGTAGAGCTGCGGCAGATCGAGCTTGGCGACGATCCGGTCGACGTGCTTGATCGCGTCGCCGAGCGCGAGGTGGTCGAGGTTGGCGACGACGGTCACCTTGCGCTGGCGCGAGAAGCGGTCGATCTGCGCCGGACCACGCGCCTCGTCGAGGGTCACGAGGTTCGACAGGCGAACGAGCTCGCCGTTCGGCCGCTTCACTGCGAGGTTGTAGATCGCGTGCGGATCGGTGCGGTTCGGCAGCGAGGCGCGCAGCCAGACGTCGTACTGCTCGTCGGCCTCCTTGTACTTCGTCACCGGCTCGCCGCCGACCAGCGTGCGCAGCGTCGCGGCGACGTCCTCGACGCGGATGCCGAGGTCGGCCGCCTTCTTGCGGTCGATGTTGACGCGCACCTCGGGCTTGCGCAGCGCGAGCGTCGAGTCGACGTCGACGAAACCAGGCACCCGGCGCATCTCGGTCATGATGTCGTTCGAGTACTGCTCGAGCCTTTCGATGTCGGGTCCGACCAGGTCGAATTCGAAGTCCGACATCCGCGCGCCGCCGCCGGCGAACGGGTTCACGCCCTGCACGCTGGTGCGCAGGTCGGGGTACTCGGCGAGGATGCTGCGCGCGTCGGTCATGACGTCGAACTGGGTGAACTGGCGGTCCTCGAGCTCCGTCATGCGCACGTAGATCGACCCCGAGGTGACGTCGCCCTCGCCGGCGGCGACGAAGCCCGAGGTGTCGCCGATCGTGACCAGCGTGTGCTCGACGCCGCGCAGCCGGCCGATCCGGTCCGCGAGCTCCTGGAAGGTCGCGGCGCTGCGCTCGAGCGTGTAGCCCTCCGGCGTCTGCACGGTGACCTCGAACTCGCTCTGGTCGTCGCGCGGCAGGAAGTCCTTGCCGACGGCGCGGAACAGCGGGCCCGTCGCGTACACCGTGAGGAGCGCGGCGACCACGATCACCCAGCGATGGCGCAGCGAGAGCTCGAGGATCCAGCCGTAGCCGCGGTCGATCGCCCGGTAGAAGCCGCGCTCCTTGGCCGACTTGTGGCCCTTCTTCACCTTGAGGAAGCGCGAGCACAGCATCGGCGTGAGCGTGAAGGAGATCAGCATCGAGAACAGGATCGCGACCGCCGTGGTGATGCCGAACTCGTTGAAGAAGCGCCCGGTACGGCCCGACATGAAGGCGATCGGCAGGAAGATGACCACCAGCGAGAGCGTCGTCGCCATCACCGCGAGCCCGATCTCGCGCGTGCCGTTGATCGCGGCCTCGAACGGCTTCTCGCCCTTCTCCTCGATGCGCCGGTAGATGTTCTCCAGCACGACGACCGCGTCGTCGATGACGATGCCGACCGAGAGGATCAGCGCCATCAAGGTCAGGTTGTTGATCGTGAAGCCGAGCAGCCACAGCGCCGTGAACGTCGACACGATCGAGGTCGGGATCGCGATCGCGGCGATCAGCGTCGAGCGCAGGTCCCCCATGAAGACGATGGTCGACAGCGCGACCAGGATCGCGCCCAGGATCAGGTGGAACTGCGCCTCCTCGATCGACTTCACGATGAAGCGGCTCTGGTCCTTGATCACCTGGTAGTGGATGTCGGGCGGGACGACCTCCTCGAGCTCGTGCAGCCTCTTCTTGACGCGGTCGACGACCGCGACGCTGTTCGAGCCCGACTGCTTGCGGACCTCGAGCGTCACCGCGGGCCTGCCGTCGAGGCTCGCGAACGAGCGCGGCTCTTCGGAGCCGTTCACGACGGTCGCGATGTCGCGCAGCATGATCGGGCGCTCGCCGAGCGTGCCGACGATCAGGTCGTTGAAGTCCTCGACCCGCGCCATGCGGCCCATCGTGCGCAGCACGAGCTCGCGCGAGCCCTGGTCGATGCGGCCCCCCGGCACCTCGACGTTCTGCGCCATCAGCGCGCGCCGCACGTCGGCGATCGACAGGTCGTAGGCGTCGAGCTTGTCGGTGTCGACGTAGATCTGGATCGCGCGCTCCTCGCCGCCGATGATCGTCACCGAGCCGACGCCCCCGAGCGTCTCGATGTCCTCCTTGATCCGCTTGCGTGCGATCTCGGTGATCTCGCGCGGGTCGCGGTCGCCGGAGACGGCGATGCGCATGATCGGCGAGGCGTCGAGGTCGAACTTGACGACCACCGGCTGGTCGACGCCCTCGGGGAGCTGCGCGAGCACGGTCGACACCTTGTCGCGCACGTCCTGCGCCGCGTCGGCGTTGTCGCGCTCGAGCTGGAACTGCACGAGCACGCGCGACACGCCCTCCTTGGTCGTCGAGCTGAGCTCGTCGATGCCCTGGATCTGGTTGACCGCCTCCTCGATCGGCTTGGTGACGCGGGTCTCGACCTCCTCGACCGACGCGCCCTTGAGCGTCGTGCTGACGCTGGTGATCGGGAAGTCGACGTTCGGAAACAGGTCGACGCCGAGGCGCACGTAGGACATCGCGCCGAGGACGACGAACAGCAGCACCAGCATGGTCGCGAAGACCGGCCGGCGGATGCACAGCTCGGCGAGCCTCACGAGCGGCTCTCCGGCGGCGTCTCGGCGCCTTTGGCGGCGGTGCCGTCACCGTCGGCGCCGGAGCGGCCGAGCTCGGCGCTGCGCACCTGCACCTTGGCGCCGTCGCTGAGGCGTCCGAGCGCGCTCGTCGCGACGCGCTCCTCGGCGCGCAAGCCGGAGACGATCTCGACCCGCGGCCCGAGCCGGAGCCCCGTCTCGATCTGCCGCGCGTGCGCGGTGCCTTCCTCGTCGACCACGAAGACGCGCGTCACCCCGGCGAAGTCGACCAGCGCCTCGACCGGCACGACGAGCGCCTGCGCGTCGGTGCGCGTCAGGATCGCCGCCTTGCAGAAGAAGCCGACCTTCAGGTGGCCGTCGGAGTTCGGCACGACGGCCTCGACCGTGAGCGCGCGGCTCTTCGGATCCGCCGCGGCGCTGACGCGCGCGAGCCGGCCGCGGACGACCTCGCCGGGATAGGCCTCGACCGAGCCGCGCACCTCCTGACCGATCCTCAGATCGGCCGCGAAGCGCTCGGGGACCTCGCCGCGCAGGCGCAGCGGGTCGTCCGCGACCAGCACGAAGATCGGCGTGCCGACGCGCACGTAGTTGCCGACGTCGACGAGACGCTTCGCGATGCGGCCGGCGAACGGCGCGCGGATCCTGGTGTGCCCGAGCTGGATCGCGAGCACGTCACGTTTCGCGAGCGCGACGTTCTGCGCGCTGGAGATGGCTTCGAACTCCTGCTGCGACATCACGCCCTGCTCCTTGAGCCGGCGTGCCCGCTGCTGCTCCTGGGTCGTCTTCTCGAGCGTCGCCGTGGCCTCGCGGAGCTGCGCCTCGAGCGTCGCGCCGTCGAGCGTCGCGAGCACCTGGCCCTCGGCCACCTGATCGCCGAGGTCGGCTGCGATCGAGAGCAGGCGTCCGTCGACCTCGGTCGCGACCTCCGCCTCGGCGTCGGCGTGCAGCGTGCCGACGAAGTCGACGGTGCGGTCGACGCGCTCGACGGCGACCGGCGCGAGCGTCACGGTGAGCGCGTCGGCGGCGTCCGCCGCCTGCGGCGCCGCGCCGGCCGCGTCGTCTGCGGCGTCGCGTTCGGAGGCGCAGCCGCCGAGCGCGAGGAACGCGCCGAGCAGCAGGGCCGTGACGAAGCCCGCGAGCGCGCTCGCTCTCATGCGCGCGCCCCCCGAACGGCGCGCAGCCGGTGCGCCCGGGCCGGCGCCGCGACCTGGCGCACGCCGTTCAGGAACAGCGCGACGATTTCGCGCGCCATCCGCTCCTGGGACATGCCCTTGCGCGGGTACTGGACCGCGGTGCGCACCATGCCGAGCAGCATGTCGGCCGCGAGCTCGGTGTCGAGCTTGCGAATGCCGCCGACGCGCTCCGCGCGCTCGAGCACGGCGACGATCGCCGCCAGCGCGTCGACGCGGCGCTGGCGCCAGGCGTTCGCGTCCGCGGGGGACAGACGCCCCTCGTAGCGCTGCAGCAGCGTGAGCAGCGGCGCGCGCCCCGAGAAGTACGACAGCATGCGCGCGACGGCGGTCTCGAGGATCTGCTCGAGGGGCGCGTCCTGCGCGAAGACGCGCAGGAACTCGGCGTGCGATCCGTCGAGCCCGCGCAGCACCGTCGCGAGAAAGAGCTCCTCCTTGGTCGGGAAGTAGCGGTACAGGGTCCCCTTGCCGACGCCGGCTCGCGCCGCGACGTCGTCCATCAGGACCTCGTGGAAGTCGCGCCGCGCGAACTCCCGCTCGGCGGCGGCGAGGATCTCCTCGCGCTTCTCGTCGCTCTTCTGCCTGCCTGCCATGGGCGCTTTCTCGTGGGGCCGGGCGCCCCGGGCGGCCGGGCGCGGGCGCGCAAAACGAAACTGACCGGTCAGTTCCGATTTAAGGATCGCGCCGAGGCATGTCAACGCGGGGTCCCGGCCGCGGTGGGCGAGGGAGGTCCCTCGCGTCGAGCCGGCCCGACCTGCTAGTCGATCGGGATGCAGATCCACGTCTCCGACCACGACGGCGGCGTTCGCCTGCTGCGCATCGAGCGGCCGCCGGCGAACGCGATCAACCCGGAGTTCCTGCAGGCGCTGCACGAGGCGGCGAGCGCCGCGGAGGCGGACGCGGCGGTCCGTGCGGTGGTCGTCACCGGGACGGGACGGTTCTTCTCCGCCGGCCTCGACGTCAAGGAGATGGCCCAGAAGGGCGTCGGCGAGCTCGCGCGCCTCGGGGGCGGCAAGGACGGCATCTACAAGCTCTGGCGCCTCGCGAAGCCGACCATCGCGATGGTCGACGGCCATGCGCTCGCCGGCGGAGCGATCCTCATGCTCGCCTGCGACTTCCGCATCGCGTCGCGCGGCGCGTTCAAGATCGGCGTCACGGAAACCGCGCTCGGCCTGCCGCTGCCGAACGGTGCCTTCCAGATCGCGCGCTACGCGGTCCCGTCCCGCTGCGCGCGCCGGGTGTTCCTCGAGGCGGACTCGTTCGATCCGGTCGGCGCGCTCGAGGTCGGGCTGGTCGACGAGATCACGGCGCAGGAGGAGCTCGAGGCGCGCTGCTTCGCGCTCGCGCGCAAGCTCGGCGCCTACCCGACCGCCGCGTACGCGTTCCAGAAGTACCTGCTGCAGGCGGAGGCGAACCAGGCGGTCCACTCGCCGGTCGACCCGGGCAACGCGTCCTTCCGCAGGGAGCTGATGGGCGCGTTCGAGAAGCTCGCCGCCGGCAGGACGGGCGGCTGACGCGGGCGTGGCGGACGTGCGGCAGCCGCCGCTGCCGGTCGGGCTGATCGGACTCGGCAAGCACGGCGAGCGGTACTTGACGCACCTGCGGAGCGACGTGCCGGAGCTTCGCCTCGCGGCGGTGTCGCGCAGGGACGCGGCGCGCGGACGTGCACGGGCGGCCGAGCTCGGCGTCGCCTTTCATGCCGACCCCGAGGACCTGATCGCCGATGCCGCGGTGCGCGCGGTGATCGCGGTCGTGCCGCCGATCGAGCACGCGCGGATCGTCGCCGCGGCGGCGCGCGAGGGAAAGCCCCTGCTGATCGAGAAGCCGTTCGCGATGACCGTCCACGACGGCGTCGTGCAGCGCGACGCGCTCGCCGCGCGCGGCGTGCCGTGCATGGTCGCGCACACGCTGCGCTTCTCGCCCGTGGTGCGCGAGCTGCGCGCGCGGCTCGACCTCGTCGGCCGCCCGAGCCAGATGGTCCTCGGCCAGAGCTTCGAGCCGTCGCGGCTCGGCTGGCTCGACGACCCCGCGCACTCGGGCGGCGGCAACATCCTGCACACCGGGGTGCACATGTTCGATCTGCTGCGCCACCTGACGGGCGGCGAGGTCGAGAGCGTGTCGTGCACGACCGAGCGAGTGACGACCCGGAAGACCGAGGACAGCTTCACCGCCAGCATGGCGGCGTCGCTCGGTGACGGCGGCCCGAAGCTGCTCGCCGCGGTCGCGGGCTCGCGCGCGACGCGCAGCCGCTACGGCGAGGTGCGCGTCATCGGCGAGAGCGCGCAGCTCTTCGCCGACCACGTGCACGGCCAGGTGGTGCTGATCGAGGACCGCCGCGAAACCGTGCTCGCGCGCCTCGCAGACGCCCCGACGGTGCTCGCCGTGCTGCGCGAGTTCGCGGCCGTCGCGACCGGCGCCGCGGCCCCGTCGATCACGCCGGACGACGGGCTCGCCGCGGTGGCGATCGCCGAGGCGTGCTATCGCTCGGCGGCGTCCGGGCGTCGGGTGCCGGTGTGGCCGCTGGAGGGAAGCTGATGAAATGCATGCTGCCGTGCGCGCTGGCGCTGACGCTGGCCGCCGCGTCGGCGTCGGCGGGGCGCGCGGCGGAGCCGGCCCCGGCGAGCAGCGCGGGCGCCGGCGCCGTCGAGGCGAGGATCGACACGGCGCGCTGGGAGTCCGGCTACGGCGAGCGGTTCTTCCAGGTGGTCGGCACGGTGAGCAACCGCTCGTCTCGGCCCGTCGCGGCGGTGCGGCTTCGCTGCGAGCTGCTCGACGAGGCCGGCGCGGTGGTCGCGTCGTTCGACGGCTGGAACGGGCGCGCGGAGGCGCTCGGCGAGCTGCGCGGTGCGGCCGCGCAGGCGCAGCTCGCGAAGCTCGCGCCGCAGGCGATCGCGCTCGGCGCAACGGACCGCTTCCGCGCCACCTTCCTCGCCGACGAGACGCCGAAGTTCGCGAGCCAGCGCGTGCAGGTCGTCGAGGTCCTGCCCGCCCCCGAGGTGAAGTGATGCCCCTGTTCGTCATCATCGGCCACGACGGCCCCGATGCGCTCGCGAAGCGACCGGCGGTGCGCCCGCGCCATCTCGACCACCTGCGTCCGCTCGACGCCGCGAGCCGCGTGGTCGTCGCCGGACCGCTGCTCGCCGACGACGGCAAGACGCCGTGCGGCAGCCTGATCGTGCTCGAGGCGGCGTCGCTCGAGGAAGCACGCGCGCTGGCGGCGCGCGATCCCTACGTGGTCGAGGGCGTGTTCGCGCGGCACGAGGTGCGTCCCTTCGTGCGCGTCTTCCCCGAGCGGCCCGGCGCGTGAGCGCCGCGGCTCCGCCGATCACCGCGGCCGACGAGCAGCCGCACGCGCCCGGCTCCGAGCTCGCCTGGCGCGAGTCGCACGCGTTCGACCTCTACGACGAGCGCTCGGGCCTGGGCGGCGTCACGCGCATGACCGTGCGGCCGAACGAGGGCACGATGGAGGTCGCCCTGAGCTTCTTCCTGCCCGACGGCGGCTTCATCGCCGCCCGCCACGTGAAGGCGCAGACGACGAACACCGCGGCGCTCGAGGTCGAGGGCATGGCCTTCGCGCTCGAGGAGCCGCTCCGCCGCTGGCGCGTCACGTACGACGGCCCCGCGCACTCGCTGGCCTCCGCACGCGACGCGGACCAGCGCGCGGCCTGGGCGCGCTCGCGCCTCGAGCGCCTGATCGTCGAGCTCGTGCTCGAGGCGCCGGCGCCGCCGCTCGCCGGCGGCTGCGGGAGCTTCGAGCAGATCTGCGTGGCGCACGGCGAGGTCTGGGTGTCGGGCGACCGCTACGACGTGCGGGCGCTCGGCGGCCGCGAGCGGAGCTGGGGCGTCGACGAGGCCGCCACGCTGCGCAGCCGGCGCTCGTTCTCGGCGCGCTTCGCCGAGGACTGCGGCTTCCGCGCCGTGCTCGCACTGCGCGACGGCGACGCCGTGCAGCACGGCTGGATCCTCCGGGACGGCATCGCGCCGGCGCTCGAAGGCGTGACGGTGGCGACGACGACCGAGCCCGGGACGTATCTGCACGAGTCCGTGCGCCTGACGCTGACCGACGAGCAGGCCGTTCGTCACGAGGTCGCCGGCGAGGTGCTGCACGTCGCGCCGCTGCCGGAGACGCGCAACGGTCGCGCGAGCGTGCTGTGCGAGGGCGTCGCGCGTTTCGTCTGGCGCGGGCGGGTGGGCTACGGCTTCGCGAGCTACTGGCACGCGCTCGACGCGGCCGGCGCGCTCGCCGTGCCGCTCACCTGACGCGCGTCGCGACGCGACCCGACGCCGACGGCGACCCGAGGCGCGCGTCGATCGCGGCGAACAGCTCCGCGAAGCGGTCGACCGGCGGGTTGACGTGGCCGCCGCTCAGAGCCGCGAGGCCGGCGCTCGACACCGTCTCGGCGACGGCCCAGGGCTCGGCGCGAGCGGCGTCGCGCTTCGCCTCGTATGCTTCGCGCGCGGCCGCTCCATCGAGCGCGTCGAGGCCTGCCAGCGCGGCGTCCGCGAGCAGCGTGAGCTTCGCCGACCAGGGGGCGATCTCCTCGCGCAGGCGCTCGTCGGCGAGGCGCGCGGCGAGCTCGGCCTCGTTGCCGCGTAGCGCCGCGAGGTAGGCGCGCAGCTCCGCGACCGCGCTCGCGTCGGCCGGCGTCTCGAACGCGGCGGCGAGGCGCGCGCCGAGCTCGACCGCCTCGTCGGCGCCGGCGAGCACGGGATGGCCGCGGTGCTGCTCCGCGAACAGGTGCAGCGCGTCGGCGGCCTCGCCGCCGACGTCGAGCAAGGCGTCGCTCCACGCCGCCTCGGCATCGTAGCTCGCCGGATCCGCCATGTAGCGGGCAGCGGTTGCGAGCGACACCAGGCTCGCGTGCGGCTGGTTCATCAGGTTCAGCACGATGCCGTCGACCGCCTCGGCGAGCTCCGGGTCGCGGCCGAGGTACGGGCCGAGGAAGACCTCGCGCGTGAGCGCGTCGTTCGCCGGGAAGTTGTCCCAGACGACGACGCGCCGGCCGTGCGCGAAGTCGCGAAAGCCCTGCGCGTCGGCGCGGGTGAGCCGCGTCGAGAACACGCCCGGGCCCGTCCACATGATCGGCAGCGCGGGCGGGACGGCGCGTGCGTAGGCGTCGTAGTACACCTGCGGCGGCAGCGGCGAGAGCGCGGCGAACAGCCCGCGGTTCGCGGCCAGGTCCGGTCCGAGCCCGGCGTAGACGTGACCGATGAACCACAGGTCCGCTTCACCGAAGCCCGCGACGAGATCCGCGACGCGCGCCGTCAGGTCCGCCTGCAGCTCCGGGTCGAGCGCGGTCGACGTGGGGTCGAGCAGGTCGTCGAACAGCAGCGCGAAGCCCGTCACGCCCTCGCGGTGGATGCTCGCGAGCTTCGTCGCGAGGCGGTCGAAGTCCGCGGGGTCGTCTGCGTCGTAGGTGATGCCGGGAGCGATCGCGAAGTAGAAGCGCACACCCGATTCGGCGCCGACGCGCGCCAGCTCGCGGAACTCGGCGAGCTGGTTCGCGGGGTAGGGCTCGCGCCACTCGTCGCGGTGCAGCGGGTCGTTCTTCGGCGCGTAGACGTAGGCGTTCATGCCGCGCTCGCCGATGAAGCGGATGATGCGCGCCCGCGCTGCGAGGTCGTAGGGCTCGCCGTAGAACCCTTCGATCACGCCGCGCACGGCGAACGGCGAGCCCGCGCCAGGTGCGACATCGCGGTCGCTGCACGCGACGAGCAGGGCGGCGGCGCAGCACACGAGCGACGCGCGCGCGGGCAAGGTCGACACGAGGCGCGCATAGCACGCGCCGCTCGCGGCAGGCGAGCCGCGAGGCGCGCGACGTCTCAGTCCGCGAGCGCCGCGCGGCGGCGCTTCTTCTGCGCCTGGGCGCGCTTCTCCTGCAGCCGGCGCTCGACCGCGGTGCGCGAGGGGCGCGTCTTCTTCCGCGGACGCGGCGGCGTCGCTACGGCGTCGACCATCGCGCCGAGCTTGTCGAGGCAGTCGGCCACGTTGCGGCCCTGATCGCGGTGGCGGTCGCTCGTCAGCACGACCTCGCCGTCGACCGTGATCCGGCTCGCCCAGCGCTCGAGGAAGCGCCGCCTCACGTCGTCCGGCAGCGCGCGCGACGCCGCGATCGGCCAGCGCAGCACCGCCTTGGTATTGACCTTGTTGACGTTCTGGCCGCCCGCACCCGAGCTGCGCACGAAGCGGATCGTCAGCTCGCGCGCGGGGATGCGCAGCCGCGGCTCACCCATCGGCCGCACGCAGCACGATCTCGGTGATCTCTGCGGGCGCCCCGAGCCGCATCGGCGGCCCCCAGAAGCCGGTGCCGCGGCTGACGAAGAGCCGCGCGTGCCCGTTGCGGTACTCTCCCGCGACGAACTTGACGACGAGGCGCACGACGTAGCCGAACGGCCAGATCTGCCCGCCGTGCGTGTGCCCGGAGATCTGCAGGTCGACGCCGTGCGGCGCCGCGTTCTTGAAGGTGCTGGGGTCGTGCGCGAGGAGCAGGACGGGACGCGACGGGTCGCGTCCGGCGAGCGCCTTCGGCACGTCCTCGCCGTGTCCGGGACCGAACAGGCTCCCGCGATGGTCGTCGACGCCGGCGAGGTCGAACGCGGCGCCGTTCACCCGGATCTCGACGTGCTCGTTGCGCAGCGGCCGCATGCCGAGCTCGCGGACGTGCTCGAGCCAGGGATCCGCGCCGGAGTAGTAGTCGTGGTTGCCGGTGACGAAGAAGACGCCGTGCTCGGCGCGCAGCGCGGCCAGCGGCGCGACTTCCTCGGCGAGGTGCCACACCGGACCGTCGACCAGGTCGCCCGTCACAGCGATCACGTCGGGCTCGAGCGCGTTCACGCGCTCGGTCACCTCGCCCGCGAAGCGGCGGCCGAGCAGGGCGCCGATGTGCAGGTCGCTGATCTGCACGATGCGGAAGCCGTCGAGCGCACGCGGCCAGCGCTCGAGGGCGATCTCGACGCGCGCGTCGCGCGGGCGCCGCAGCGCCCCGACGAGCGCCACGCCGCCCGCGGTGAGCGCCGCGAGCGTGGCGACGATCGCGCGCGTCGCCGCCGTCCCGTCCGGCCCCGGCGCGGC
>JBFMAS010000452.1:0-8935 GCA_040755575.1 Thermodesulfobacteriota bacterium | reverse complement strand
GCTGCGCGGGGCGGGGGTGCGCTGGCTCGTGACGCACGACCACGTGCTGTTCTCCTCGCACCTCGACCCCGACGTGCTCGCGCCCTTCGGAGAGCGCCTCGTGCTGCGCGCGGAGTTCGATCCGTTCCGCGGCCCGCGCGACGCGGCGCTGTTCGACGCGCAGGACGCGTACTACGTCCCGATGGCGGGCTTCGGCGTCGTCGAGCGACCCGGACCGAGCGTCAGGATCTACGAGCTGCGCTGATCAGTCGGCGGTGAGCTCGGCGAGGCGGGCGCGCATCGCGTCGAGCGTCGCCGCGTGCGCGGCGTCGACCGCGAGGTTCTGCAGCTCGTACGGGTCCTGCTCGAGGTCGTAGAGCTCCTCCGTGATTCCGCGCTGCGCGTCGAGCAGGGCGTACTTCCAGCGCTCGCTGCGCACGCCCACCCACTCCGGGACGATGAAGGCGCCGCCCGACTGGATGAGGAAGTCGGCGCGTCCTCCCGATCCCCCGGCGACGACCGCGGCGAGGCTCTCGCCGTCGACCTGGGCGGGAAGCGCGACGCCGGCGAGGTCGGCGAGCGTCGGTGCGAGGTCGATGTTGAGCGCCAGCTCGGGTGCCGTGGCGGGCTGCGGCCGCAGGCGCGGGAAGCGGACGATCAGCGGCACGCGCAGCGACTCCTCGTACGGTGCGAACTTCGACGGCCACCACTGCTCGCCCCAGTGGTAGCCGTTGTCGGAGGTGAACACGACGATCGTGTTGTCGGTGAGGCCGAGGCCCTCGAGCCTCTTCGCGAGCGCCTCGACGGCGTCGTCGACGGCCTGCAGGGTGCGGAGCTGCGCCGCGCGCAGCAGGTCGGTCGCGTCGGGCGGCTGTGCCGCCGACTTCATGAACTGCACCCAGCGCGGCTTCGACGACACGTCGCTCGGCCGCCAGTTGGGCGGTCGCCAGGGGTCGAGCAGCAGGAAGTAGCGCTCGTGGCGCGGCGCCGAAGCGGCGGGGGGGTGCGGCGCGTACGGGGTGAAGACCAGGAAGAAGGGCCTGCGCGCGTTGGCGCGAACGAAGTCGGCGGCGCGGTCCGCGAGCACGTCGGTCGAGTAGTCCGCCGCGGCGCTGCCGTGCGACACGAGCCGCCCGTTGTCGTTCAGCGCGTAGTCGTAGAAGCCGTCGCCGTCTCCCGAGCCTTCCTCGAGCAGGGCGACCCACTCGTCCCAGTGCGGCGGCACCGTCGTGCCGATGACGAAGGTCATGTTGAGGAACTTGCCGACGAGGCCGGTGCGATAGCCCGCCTCGCGGAACCAGCGGGCGACGTTGTCGGAGGAGCCGAATCGCGTCGCCGCGTCGAAGTTGTCGGTCACGCCGTGGTGGCGGGCCTGCAGCCCGGTCAGGATGCTCGCGCGGCTCGGCGAGCACACCGGGGTGGTGACGAACGCGTTGGCGAAGGTCACGCCGCGGTCGGCGAGCTCCACGCGCACCTTCGGCATGTGGGCGAGCGACGCGAGGTTCTGGTCGTCGGTGACGATCAGGACGACGTTCGGCGGCAGCGGCGCGGGCGCGACCGACTGGGCGATGCCCTCGAGCGCGGCTCGCAGGCAGCGTCCGGCGCGCTCGGCGTCGACCGCGCTGCCCGGTGCGCCGATCGCACCCGCGCAGGCTCCGCCGAGGCGCGGCAGCGCCGTCGCTCCGTCGGCGACGACGGTCGCGCCGCGACAGGCCGCTTGCACGCGCGGCAGGACCCGGCTCGACTTGGCGCGCCGGATGCCGCGCGCGATCTCGCGCGGCCGCGGACCGAGGTAGCTGCCCGCCGCCCGCAGGATCGCTCGCTGGCAACGGAGCTGCGCCTGCATGGTCGCGGGATCCGCCGCCGGAGCGGGCGGCCCCGCGAGCGCGACGTCGAGCAGCGCGGACAGCGCGCCGCCCGCGCACGGGGGCGAGATCGCGCTACAGGCCGGCTGGCTCTCGAGGCCGGCCGACGCGCACTGCACCTGCCGCTTTACGGTCTGCTGGAACGCGACCAGCTCGTCGGCCGTCGAGCACTGGGCCGCAGAGCGGCCCGGCAGCGCAGCGATCTGCGCGACGAGGAGGAGAGGGATGCGCCGAGTCACAGGGCCTCCGGTCCAGGTGTCAGAATTTGTAGTGGCGAGTCCTCCCTTTACGGTCGTCTGTCAAGACCGTATTCGCCGCAGACCGCTCCGGGCCGTCTGTTTGACCACCCGTGTACGGACGCCTTCCCGGACCGCGAACCGGCGGACGAAGTTACAAGAGGCGCTGCGCTCGCGAGCACGACGTCGGCACCGGCGGCGGTGGGCGTGCGAGGAAGGGCTTCCCCCTACATACGCCGCGTTTCCCCTCCCCCGCACAACTTCGTGGCGAGCACGTATCAAACCGGGCGTGCAAAGAGCGCGCGCACGGCGCTTGCTTGCTCTGCCGTCGCGCCTGGCCCCGAAGCGCCACGGCTGGAGGCGAATCCTGAGCCGACCTCGCGACTGGCAGCTTCCTGCAGCTGAGCTGACGCTGACGCATCGCGCTCGTGCGCCGCTCGCGGCGATGACGGCGGTCGCGTCGAGCCCGCTCGCCTCGCTGCTCGCCTACCTCGTGCTCTTCGCGGCGCTGTCGCTGCGCTGGCTCGCGTCGGCCGCGGAGGGGATTCCGATCAACACCGTCTACGCGCGCGGCGACACGCGCCTGCTGACGTGGATCCTGTGGTGGGTCTCGCGGTCGATCACCGGGGACGCGGGCTCGGTCCTCGACGCGCCGATCAACTATCCCGCGACGGGCCAGCTCACCGGCTCGGAGCACTTCGCCGCGCTGCAGCTGCTGTTCTTCCCGGCGTTCGCCGCGACGGGCAACGCGGTGCTGGCCGTGAATCTCGTCCTGTTCCTCGCCTATCCGCTCGCGGCCTGGCTGATGAGCCGCCTGCTGGTCGGGCTTCGCTTCGATCCGCTGGTCGCCTGCGTGGTCGGCCTCGCGTTCGCGCTCGGAGCCCACCAGGTGCCGACCCACGTCCACCAGATGCACGTGCTGCCGCTGTATCTCCCCGCGGTTGCCCTCGCGTTGCACCGCCTGCGCGAGGCGCAGGACGCACGGGCGCTCCTGCCGCTCGTCGCCGTCTTCGGCCTGGCCTGCCTGACCGCGTACTACACCGTCGCGGTGCTCGTCCAGGTCGTGGTGCTGTGGACCGGAACCGAGCTGCTGCGCCGACGGCCCGGGCGCCTCCGCTTCGCGCTCCAGGTCGGGATCGTCGTGACGGGCTGTCTCGGCCTGCTCTGGCTCGCGTCGCGGCCGTATCTGATGCGTGCTCGCCTCGTCGGCTCGCTCGCGGACGTGGAGGCGACCGTGCGCTTGATGGCTGCCATGTCGTCCGTCCATCTGCGACTCGGCGCGGTCGAGATATTCGGCGCAGTGAGCCTCGTCCTCGCAGTTGCCGGCTGCGCCGGGCTGCTCGCCCGACGGAGGCGGCCCATCGCGCTCCTCGGCATCGCTCTCGTGGCGGCGGGGGCATTCCTGGTGTGCGGCGGTGGATTGACGGTGGTGTCGGCTCTGCCGCCCTCGCCGCTGACCGACCTGCTGCGGCTGTCGGTGACGTTCATCCGCGCGCTTTCGCGCTACGCGGTGATCGTCGGATTCGGGGTTGCGCTGCTGGGCGCCGTCGGGCTGCACCTCGCGACTCGCGCCTTGCCGCGCGCCGGCGCCGCCATCCTGCTCGCCTTCGTCGCGCTGGCCGTCGTCGGCGAGCGCGGCCGGCGGCTGTGGACGCAGGACATCGAGCACATCCGCGCCGTGACGAGCGACGCGCCGGTCTACGCGCGCGTCGCGGCGATCACCGCGCAGGCGGGACGCGGGCCGCTGCTCGAGCTGCCGCTGTCCTCGTTCGGCTACTCGCTGCAGCCCGAGGCGATGATGGGCAGCATGCAGCACGAGCTGCCCCTGGTCTCGGGCCACACGGGCTACCTGCCGCCGCACCGCCCCGTGGTCGATGCGACCATCGAGCGCCTCCCCGCGGAAGGGGCGCTGCAGGACCTCGTCGACATGACGCGCGTGGGCTGGATCCTGCTGCGCCCGGCCCGCTACTGGGCGGACGTGGAGACGCGCGCGAGCTTCGCTCGCGAGCTGACGAGCCTGTCGGGCGTCGGACCCGCGTGGGAGATCGACGGCTGGACGCTGCTCGCGGTGCGGCGCGAGCCGCGGCACGCCGACTGGTTCGACGCGATCGCGCGCGGCGACCTGCCCCGCGAGGTCCTCGCCACCCGGCCGGCGCCGTCGGTCGACCGGCAGCTCTAGCCCGACCGGCCGCTCGAGCGAGGCGCGCTCCCGGCGCCCGCTCCCGGCGGCTCCGGGGCGCTCGCCGCGGGCGTCGGCGGGCGCATCGGCAGCGGCGGCGGCAGCGGGCTCGTCACCCGGCATGCGCGGCAGCATCCGTCGTCGAGCCGCGGCCCCGGCGGCGGCGGCAGGAGCGGCCCACGCGCCAGCGCCCCGTCGATCCTGGCCTTGGCCTCGAGCGCGCGCTTGCGCTGTCCCTCGAGGTTCATGTGCAGGTCGTCGAACGAGTCCTCCGGCACGAGCCGTGCCTCGAAGTCGAGGATCGTCTCGGGCGGCAGCGCGCGGCGCAGGAGCTCGTTGAAGCGCGCGACCGCCTCCACCGAGCGGCTGTAGAACTTCCGCTTCGGCACCGGGAGGGGCCGCGGCGCCGTGGCGACGAACGCGAGCATGCCGGCGTCGTGCGCGCTCCGCACGAGGTCGAGGTGCGCGGCGACGATGCCGGCCGCGTCGTAGCCGTAGCCGGGAAGCACGTCGTTGGTGCCGAAGGCGATCAGGACGACGTCGGCGCAGGATGCGGCGAGCGCGTGCTCGAGCTGGTCGTAGCCGTTGAAGAAGATCCCTTGCTCCGCGACCGGCGGCAGCTTCGTCCACACGGCGGTCGCGCCGGGTGCTCCCAGGTTGACCATGGTCGCGCGTCCGCCGAGCAGGCTGCCGAGCTGCTCGCACCAGCCGCCGCCCGGCGGGAAGCCCCCCGGCCTGACGTACTGCCAGTTCGAGTCCGTGTTCGAGTCGCCGAGGCACGCGATCACGACGCGGCCGTCGCCGTTGCGGTCGAGGGCGAGCAGATCGCCTGCGGCGGCGCCCGTTGCGACGCCGGCCGCCGCGAGCCACAGCGCGAGCGCGACGCCGCCGACTTGTCCCGCCGGGACACGCCGGATAGACCTGGCGACCGATGCACGGGCGGATCGCGCGCGTCGGCGGTGGGTCTCGGAAGCGCCCGGCTGGGGAGCGCGATCTGGTGCCCGGGCGAGCGCGTGGCTTGCGGATCGACGGATCAGGGCGAGCCCGTCATACGACCCGCTGTCCGGATTTGCCAGCTCGATTCCGCCCGGACGGGAGCGCAGGCGCCGACCCGGTCGGTCGTCCTTGAGGGATCTCGCACCACCCGTGTCCGCCGTCCACGCCTCCCCGGCGGCGCTCGAGGCGAGCGCGGCACGGCGCGGCTCGCTCTCCTGGGCGATCGCCGCGACGGCCGTCGTCATGGTGCTGCTGCTGTGGCACGGCGGCGTGTGGCGTCTGGTCGGCGGTCAGGACCTGCACGGCGCGTTCCTGCCCAAGTACCACGAGGCGGCCCGCGCGCTGCTCGGCGAGGGGCGCCTGCCGCTGTGGAACCCGTGGGAGGTGTGCGGCACGCCTCTGTTCGCCGCGATCCAGAGCCTGGTGCTGTACCTGCCGGTGCCGCTGCTGTTCGCGTCCCTGCCGTCGTACTGGGCGCTGCAGGGGCTCTACGCGTTCAACGTCCTGGTGCTCGCGTGGGGTACGCTCGCGTACCTGCGGCGCAGCGGCGTCACCGCGCCGTGCGCGCTGATCGCCGTGCCGGTGACGATCGCCGGCGTCTTCTCGAGCTACTCGATGGTCGGCTTCGACCACCCGAACTTCCTCGGCAGCGTGGCCTGGGTCCCCTGGCTGCTGCTCTGCTGGCGCAACGCCGTCGACCGCGGCCCCGGCGTCTGGCTGCCGCTGCTCGCGCTCGCGTACGCGGCGCAGTGGCTCGCCGGCTACCCCGATTTCGCGATGGACACCGCGATCCTGCTCTTCGTCGCGGTGCTGATCGACGAGGGGGCGACGCCGCTGCGCCGCGCCGGCGTGCTGGTCGCGGGTCTCGCGCTCGGCACCGCGCTCGCCGCGGTGCAGCTCGTGCCGCTCTCCGAGGCCGTGCGCGAGAGCTTCCGCGCCGACGCGATGGCGACGTACGACCAGCCGCGCCAGCTCTTCGCGGTGGTGTCCGCCGGCCTGTTCCGCGCGCTCGTGATCGACCGCTACGGCATCCCCGCGCTGCTGCTCGCCGCGGCCGCGCTGTGGCGTTTCCGACGGAGCCGCCTCGCCTGGCTCGCCGCGCTGCTCGTCGCGACCTTCGCCGGAGACCCGCCGCTCAACCTGATCTATCGCCTGCCGCCCTTCTCGAGCGTCCGCTACGCGCTCGGCTGGAGCCACGTAGCGCCGCTGTTCCTCGGCATGCTCGTCGCCTCGGCGGTGCAGGACGCCGTCACGTCCCGGGACCGCAGGCTGCGCGCCGTCGTGCTCGCGCTCGCGCTGGTCGTCGCCGGGACGTCGGCGTGGACGATCGTCCGCGCGCCGCAGATGCTGCGCCCGGTGTCGCCCGACTACGAGCTGCTCGCGCAGCGCGTGCCGGCGCTCGCCGAGGCGCAAGCGGCGCTGCCGGGACGGCCGCGGCTCGTCTCGGGGCGCGAGACCGACAGCGGCATGACGGTCCGGCACCGGCTTTCTTCCGCGACCGGCTACGACCCGTCGATGCCGCCGCGGCGTGTGACGCGCCTCATCCACCACGTGAGCGGCACCCGGGACTCGATCGTGCGCGGCATGACGGTCGAGCGCCACCCGGAGCTCGCCGCGCTGATGGGCGTCGGGCTCGTCGCGGTGCCGCGCAGCTATGCCGACGTCATGGCGCGGCACGGCTTCGTGCCGGTGCGCGCGCTGCCGCCGAACGACGTCCTGCTCTACCGCGAGCCGGTGCCGCGTGCGCGCATCGTGCACCGCGCGACGGCGGCCGCCGACGAGGCGGCGAGCTTCGCGCTCACCGTCGAGCCCGGTCGCGACCTCGCGGCCACCGCCGTCGTCGAGACCACCGACCCGCTGCCGGAGCTCGCCGTGCCGCAGGGAAGGGCGCGCGAGGACGCCCGCATCGTCGTCGACCTGCCGGAGCGCGTCGAGATCGAGGCGACGCTCGCCGCGCCGGGGCTGCTCGTGCTGACCGACACCTGGTACCCGGGATGGCGCGCCGAGGTCGACGGCGGGGAGCGCCCGATCCTGCGCGCGGACTACGCCTTCCGCGCCGTCGCGCTGCCCGCCGGCACGCACCGCGTCGTATTCCGCTATCAGCCGGCGTCGCTGCGCATCGGCGCGGCGATCAGCGCCGCGGCGCTGGTCGCGATGGTCGCCGTCGTCGCAGCCGGGCGCTCGCGACGGCGGCGCGCACCAGACGGCTGAAGCGATGCGGCCGACGCTCCGCTCGCTGGCCTCGAGCCGCGTCCTCGCGTACGCCCTCGTCGCCGTCGCGACCGTCCAGCTTCTCGCCGTGACCCGCGACTACGCGATCCTCGGCATGGACAGCTACCCGGCGATCGCGTCCGGCCTGCTGCACGGGCCGGGCGACGTGGTCGCCATCTTCACGTCACCCGCCGTGCCCGGTCGGGTGCCGTACGCCTTCCACGGGTTCTACCGCCCCATCACGACGATCTCGCTCGGCATCGATCACGCCCTGTTCGGCGTCGAGCCGCGCGGCTACTTCGTCACGCAGGCGTTGCTGTTCGGGCTCTCGTCGCTGCTGCTGTACGAGCTCGCGCGCCGCGTGATCGGCGCGGCGACGATCGGCCCGCTGCTCGCCCTGGTGACGTTCCTGCTCGCGCCGAGCCACGTCGAGACGCTCGCGGTGGTGGCCCGCCGCTCCGAGCTGCTGTGCGCCATCTTCGGCGCGCTCGCGCTGCTGATCGAGACCTCGCGGCTCGCGCGCGATCGGCGATCGTCGCTGCTCGCCGGGCTGTTCACGTTTCTCGCCGTGATCTCGAAGACGACGGGGATCGCGCTCGTGCCTGCGGTCTTCGTGCTGGTCGTGAGCGCGACGAGCGCGTCGATCGTGCAGCGGCTGCGCGCCGCGCTCCTCGCGACGCTTCCGCACCTCGGGGCCGTCGTGGTCGCGTTCGCGGTGCAGATCAGGCTGCGACGACGAGTCGGCGGGCGGCGTGAGCGCGCGAGCCGGCGACGACCGCGAGCGCGGCGGCGGGCAGCACGCCCGCGCACAGCTTCGTGCTGAGCGCGAGCCCCGCGCTCGCGCCGACCGCGAGCGCCCGCGTGCCGTCGCTGCGCCAGGACCTCGTCGCGGCGACGAGGAAGAGCGTCACCATGGCCGCGGCCGCCGTGTCCGCCTTGGCGAAGTGCGCCTCGCGAACGGCGAGGGGCGTCGCCGCGAGGAGAGCGGCCGCCACCGCCCCGACGACGCGTCCGCCGACCTGGCGCCCGACGACGTAGGTGAGCGCGAGCGTCACGCTGGACAGCGCCGCCGACCACGCGCGTGCGACGAGCAGGCCGTTCGAGTAGAGGTCGTGCAGCGACCGGGCCGAACGGCCGGTGACCGCGGCCGCCGCGTGAAGCACCGCGTCCAGCGGGTAGAAGTAGCCGCCGCCATAGGCGACCAGCGGTGGAAAGAGCCGTCCCTCGTCCATCTGGGTCAGCGTGCCGAAGACTCCGTTCTCGTCGGGGCGCGCGTTGGGGACGCCCCAGCCGAAGTCGAGGGCGGTGAAGCGGAGAAGGACGCCGGCTGCGATCAGGACGGCGACCAGCGGCCCCGCGGCGCCGAGGCTCGCGTGACGCATCAGCGCTGCCGCACGTACACCGTGAAGCCGATCTCGCCCTGCGTCAGGTCGGCGGCGAAGATCGGGTCGAGCGCGGTGTACAGCTCC
>JBFMAS010000451.1:0-3217 GCA_040755575.1 Thermodesulfobacteriota bacterium | reverse complement strand
GGCCGCCCTGGCGGGCCCGCGCGGCATCCGCGTCGGCGGCATCGAGGTCCTCCCGGGGGATCACCCCGTGCCCGGGCGGCGCAGCTACGCGGCGACCCGCCGCCTGCTGGCGGCGCTCGAGGCGGCGCCGCCCGACGCCACCGTCGTGCTGCTGCTGAGCGGCGGCGCGTCGGCCCTGCTGGCGGCCCCGGCCGAGGGGATCCGCGAGCGCGACAAGAGCGCGCTGAACCGGCATCTGCTGCGCTGCGGTGCCCCGATCGGGACGATGAACGCGGTGCGCAAGCACGTCTCGCGGGTGAAGGGCGGCGGGCTCGTCCGCGCGGCGGCGCCCCGCGAGGTGGTGACGCTCGCGCTATCCGACGTGCCCGGCGACGACCTCGCGACCATCGGCTCGGGGCCCGGCGTGCCCGACCCGACGACCTTCGCCGACGCGCTGCGTCTCCTGCGCGGGACCGCGCCCACGGGCCGGGGCGTTCCGGCTCGCGTCTGGCGGCGGCTCGAGGCCGGCGCCGCAGGCCGCGGGCCCGACGAGACGTTGAAGCCGCGCGAGCCGGCGGCGCGCCGCGCGCTCGCCGCCGTGATCGGCTCGAACCGGACGGCGCTCGCCGCGGCGGCGCGTGCGGCACGCGGCCTCG
The DNA here is from genome assembly GCA_040755575.1 of Thermodesulfobacteriota bacterium. Classification (GTDB taxonomy): domain Bacteria; phylum Desulfobacterota; class Binatia; order UBA12015; family UBA12015; genus DATCMB01. Next base: position 2,582 of record JBFMAS010000451.1, on the reverse strand, counting down.
GCTACCGGGTGGTGCGCCGCCGCGGTCAGCTCGGGGGCGAGGCGAGCCTGGTCGGGCGGCGGCTCGCCCGCGAGCTGCCGTCGACCGCGGGCCCGGTGTGCTACCTGGCCGGCGGCGAGACCTTCGTCACGGTCGGCGACGCGGGCGGTGTCGGTGGACGGTCGCAGGAGCTCGCGCTCGCGGCCGCGGACGGCCTCGCGGGAGCCGGCTGGTCGCTGCTCGCCGCCGGCAGCGACGGAATCGACGGACCCACCGACGCGGCGGGTGCGTTTTGCGACGGCGGGACGCTGCGCCGGGGCGGGCGGCGGGAGGCCGCGCGCGCGCTGCGCGAGCACGACGCGTATCGCTTCTTCGCGCGCACGGGCGACCTCTTCCGGACCGGCCCCACCGGGACGAACGTCATGGATCTGGTGATCGCCCTGCGCGGTCGACCGCGGGCGGCTACCGCCTCACCGCGTTGCTCCGCGCCATCGCTGCGATGAAGGCAGAGACGTCGTTATACTCGCGCTGCAACGCGTTAGGGGCGACATCTTCTATTGACAGTTTTTTTTGATTCTACTAGAGTCCCGCCGAGTTGGTCCGGACAAACAGCATGTCACCGTGGCCGCGACCTGTTGCGGCGGTGACGGCCGTCTTAATTTCCCGCCCGCCGTCCGGTGGTGGGCGATGAGAACGTCGCTCTCGCCACAGCACCTGCCCGCTGATCCCTCCCTCATGATTGGTCAGTCTCGCGAGCCGCAAAAACGGCACGACGTGTGGCAAGATCGACAAGATCGACAGGAACGGATGGATTTTCTGGACAAGAGCGAGCTCGCCGAGATCGCCGAGGAGTACGCACTGGGCCGGGTCGGCTCGGTGACGCCGGCGCCCGACGCGTGGTCGCGCCGCGGCAACCACCAGACGAACCTGCTGCTCGACACGACGCGCGGCAAGGTGATCGTCCGCTTCGACGAGGTCAAGGGCGAGCTCGACGTCAAGCGGGAGGTCGACCTGCTGCTCTACCTGCGCAAGCACGGCTTCCCCTGCCCGCAGCCGCTCGCCGACCGCAAGGGCCGCCACTACCGCGACGCCCACGGCGCCTGCCTGATCGTCTACAAGCACATCGACGGACGCCGCCCGCGGATCGACACGCTGAGCGCCGCGCAGATCGAGAACATCGGGCGCTCCCTCGCAGATCTGCACGTCGTCGGTAAAGGCTACAAGAAGGGCATCGACAACCGCTTCAGCTTCGAGCGCATCGCCGACCTGTACAACGAGGTGCGCGGCCATCTGCCGTCGTACTTCAAGAAGATCACGCGCACGCTCGACGAGGAGGTCGAGTACCTCGGCAGCTACCTCGAGGGGAAGCTGCCGAAGGGCGTCATCAACGGCGACCTGTTCGACGAGAACCTGCTGGTCAAGGGCGACAAGCTGGTCGGCATGCTCGATTTCGAGGCCGCCTGTCGCGGCAAGTTCATCTTCGACCTCGCGACGGCGGTGAACGCCGTCTGCTTCACCGACGGCAAGTACGACCTGAAGCGCTTCGAGTCGCTCATCACGGGCTACGAGTCGGTGCGCACGCTGTCGCTCGCCGAGTGGGACGCGTTCCCGAACGAGCTGCGCTTCTCCGCACTGCGCTTCACGGTCACGCGGCTACGCGAGGTGCTGGCGCTGCCCGACGCCGAGCTCGGCCTCGCGGCGATCACCGAGGAGCGCGGCTCCGCGGCACGCGCCGAGGACAGGAGCTCGTGCGGTGCCGAGGAGCGTGGCCGCGTCGCGCGTGCCTTCCAGGACTTCTTCGACCGCCTCTCGATCCTGCGCCGCGAGCGCGAGGGCGGCATGGAGCCGATGCTGCTCGCGATGGCGACCGGGTACGACTACCGCAAGTACCAGAAGGTGAAAGCGGTGGAGAAAAAGGGTAGCAAGTAGGGCGTGGAGCCCTTCCTGCGGGAGATCCTCAAGGAGCTCGGCGAAGACCCCGAGCGCGAGGGTCTCCAGAAGACCCCTGCCCGCGTCGCCCGCGCCCTGCGGGAGCTGACGAAGGGATACGCCCAGGACCCCGAGAGGATCATCAACGGAGCCCTCTTCACCGAGGACTACTCCGAGATGATCATCATGAAGGACGTGGACTTCTTCTCGCTCTGCGAGCACCACATCCTGCCGTTCTTCGGCAAGGCGCACATCGCCTACCTGCCGAAGGGCAAGATCGTCGGCATCTCCAAGCTCGCCCGGCTGGTCGACGTCTTCGCGCGACGGCTGCAGGTGCAGGAGCGCATGACGACGCAGATCGCGTCGCTGCTCATGGACAAGCTCAAGCCCGAGGGGGTGGCGGTGGTGGTCGAGGCGGAGCACCTGTGCATGCGCATGCGCGGCGTCGAGAAGCAGAACTCGTACGTCGTCACGAGCGCGATGTTCGGCGTGTTCCGCGAGCGTCAGGAGACGCGCGACGAGTTCATGACGCTGATCGGTCACCGGCGCCGCGACTGACGCGCGTTCGGCCGCGACCAGGTGCCCGGCGGGAGGCGCTGTCTACCGGCTCCGCTCCGGTCGCCGGAGTACGCGTCGGTAGAATGCACCGCCCACCGGCTCCCGGAGCAGTCGCT
>JBFMAS010000450.1:0-7905 GCA_040755575.1 Thermodesulfobacteriota bacterium | reverse complement strand
CGCAGTGGCGCGCGGCGCTCGAGCGCGCGCGCTTCGCGGACGTCGCCGTGGTGCCGGACGTCGAGCGTCTGAACGAGATGCGGCCGGGCTTCTACGCCGCGGCGGCCTGCGGTCGACGGCGCCCCTGAGCCCGCACGCTCAGGATGCTTCGAGGCGCACGTCGCGGGCGGGCCGCTCCGCCGGCGCGCTCGCGGCCTCCTCGCGCACCATCGGCTGGAACATGAGCCACTGCCGCGGCAGCTCGCGCACCACCGCCTCGTAGGCGCGCACCGCGCCCTCGAGCGCGGCGACGCTCTGCGCGCGCGTGCGTGGATCGAAGCGCGCCACGACGCGCAGCTCGTGCCGCCGGATGCCGCGCCGGATCCCGAACACGACGAGCACGGGCGCCTGGGCGATCCGCGCGACGGTGAACGGGCCGAGCTGGAAGCGGGTCGGCCGGCCGCAGAAGTCGACCGTGTGGCTGCCCGGCAGCGGCCCCCACGGCTCGATCTGCATGCCGACGATCTCGCCGCGCCGCAGCGCCTGCACGATCGGCACGCCGGAGAACGCGGTGCCGCCCGAGTAGATGACGTTGAAGCCGTGGCGCGTCCGCTGCTCGTGGACGATCCGGCGCACGCTCGCGTTCATCTCCTGCGCCGTCACCATGTTGACCTTGCGCCCGAACCGCGACAGCGCCCGCGTCGCGACGGCCCACGAGCCGAAGTGCCCGGTGACGATGACCAGGCCGCGCCCCTCGGCGAGCGCGGCCTTGAAGAGCTCGTCGCCGACCACGCGGATGTCGAGCGGCTTCGGTCGCGGGCCCCACTGCTCCATGGTCTCGGTCACCGAGCGCGCGAACTCGGCGAACACCTGGTAGCCCTCCCAGTGCGCGCGCAGCGGAGCGTGCTGGCCGCGCACCAGACGCTGGTTGTCGAGCACCACGGCGCGCTGCTTCCGGGCGATCGCATAGATGATCGCTGCGATCGCGGGCGGCGAGCCCCGCTTCCACCACTCGGGGCCGTAGACGCAGCCGAGCTCGGCGAAGCGCCGCCAGAAGGCACCGTCGAAGCGGAGGGCAGCGCGGAGGGTGTCGAGGCGGGTCATCGCGGGCTTGGATCCACACTAGCGGACGCGCGGGCGAATCCGAACCGCTCGGAAGGCCGTCGTCAGGCGAGGGCTCGACTGCCCTATGCGCCCGGCCCGGCTGCACTTTCGACCGTGTAGATCGTACACGGTTTGCAAAGCAGCCTTGTACATCCGTGCACGACGCTCGCGCCGCGCGGCCCTCCTCGGGCGAGGGGTGGGCCGGGAAGATGGCTTTTTGCGGGGAACCATCTTCCCGGCCGAGAGGTCGCGGGTGGACGACCTGATGGGTACCACGGCTCAGTGCAAGGGAGGTGCCAGCATCTCATCCCGCTCGCGCGGCTCGTCAGCGCAGCAACCGTGGAGCGCTCCGCGGTCCGGGCGCCTCGCTCGTTGCGCGCGGCGATTCGCATGCGATCCTGTGCCCTCCAGGAGGAAGCATGAGCGAGCGCAAGGACACCCCCGAGCAGGCAGAGTTCCGCGAGTACTGCCGGCGTTGGCTGGCCGCGAACCGCCCGCCGGCGCCGGGCTTTCGCATGCCGATCTCGCCGATCGAGGTCGCGACCGAGGAGCAGCGCCGCTACCTCGCGGCCTGGCAGAAGAAGTGCCACGCGGCGGGTCTGGTCGGGGCGGACTACCCCAAGGAGTACGGCGGCGGCGGGCACAAGGGCTTCCAGACCATCGCCTCGCAGGAGCTCTCCCGCGCCGGCGTGCCGTTCATGCTCAACGTGATCGGGCTCTCGATGGCGGCGCCGACGATCCTGGTGCACGGCACCGAAGAGCAGAAGCGCCGCTTCCTGCCGCCGCTGCTTTCGGGCGACGAGGTCTGGTGCCAGGGCTTCTCCGAGCCAGGCGCGGGCTCAGACCTCGCGAGCGTGCAGACGTCGGCCGTGCGCGAGGGCGACAACTGGGTGATCAACGGCCACAAGGTGTGGACGAGCCTCGCGCACTTCGCGAGCTGGATGATCCTGCTCGCGCGCCACTCGCGCGAGCACAAGTACGAGGGCCTCACCTACTTCATCGCGCCGATCAAGGGTGCCAAGGGCGTCACCGTGCGCCCGCTCGTCAAGATGACCGGCGAGACGGGCTTCAACGAGGTGCTGTTCGAGGACGTCGTCATCCCCGACGCGCACCGCCTCGACGAGGTCGGCAAGGGCTGGACCGTCGCGATGACGACGCTCACCTACGAGCGCGGTGCGGCGGAGGGCGCCGGCAGCGGCGGCGGCGCGTCGTTCGAGGACTCGGTGCACGCGTTGATCGCGCTCGCCAAGCGCACGCCGCGGAGCGGCGGCCGGGCATGGGACGACGCGGTCGTGCGCGACAAGATCGCGCAGCTCGCGATCCGCGCCGAAGGCCTCAAGCAGAACGCCCGACGCGCGCGCGTCGCGGCGCTCACCGAGCACCCGATGCGCGTCCCGCTGCAGAGCAAGGTGGTGATGAGCGAGCTCACCCAGGACCTCGGCGCGCTCGGCGTCGAGATCGCCGGGCCGCATGCGAGCCGCTACCTCGGCGATCCCAACGCGCCCGACGGCGGCCACTGGCCGCACGCCTACATGAACTCGTACGGCATGACGATCGCGGCGGGCTCGAACGAGATCCAGCGCAACATCCTCGGCGAGCGCGTCCTCGGGCTGCCGAAGTCCAAGTAGCGAACGGCGAGCAGGGAAGGACGGCACGATGGCACTCAGCAAGGACTTCGGCTTCGGCCCCGACGAGCAGATGGTGCGCGACCAGGCGCGCCGCTTCCTCGCCGACCACGTCCCGGTCGACAGGCTGCGCGCGATGGTCGCGCGCGACCACCACGAGGCGTACGAGACGGACGTCCAGCCGGCGAGCTGGGACGAGAGGCTGTGGCGGCAGATGGTCGAGCTCGGCTGGACGGCGCTCGGCGTCCCGGAGTCGGCGGGCGGTCTCGGCATGAAGCCCATCGTCGGCGTCGCGCTCGCGGAGGAGATCGGCCGCGTCGCCCTGCCGTCGCCGCTGCCCGCGACCATGCTCGCGACCGCGGTGCTGCGTGCGGCGAGCGCGTCGTCGTGGCTCGAGCGCATCGCCGGCGGCGAGTCGGCGACGCTCGCGGTCACGCCGGAGTCCGGCTCGTGGGAGCCGGGCGAGACGGGCGTCGAGGCGCGCGCCGCGGCCGGCGGCGCCGTGCTCTCGGGTCGTGCGGCCTTCGTGCAGGACGCGCGCAAGTGCCGCCTGCTCGTCGTCGCAGCGCGCGGCGCGGCCGGCGTCGGGCTGTGGGTCGTGCCCGCCGACGCGCCCGGCGTGACGATCGTCCCCGACCGGATCGTCGACCTGACCCGCGACCAGGCGACGGTCGTGCTCGAGAGCGTGCGCGTCGAGCAGGCTCGTGTCGCGGCGCCGGAGGGGAAGGGCGAGCAGGCGCTCGCGCAGGCGCTGCCGACGATCCTCGCGCTGCTCGCGGCCGATCTCTGCGGCGCCGCCGAGTGGCAGCTCCAGACCACCGCCGAGTACGCGCGCACGCGGGTCCAGTTCGAGCGGCCGATCGGCTTCTTCCAGTCCGTCAAGCACCCGCTGGTGAACGTGATGCTGGCGATCGACCGCGCGCGCTCGCTCACCTACGCGGCCGCGTGCGCGCTCGACGAGGACCCGGCGGACGCGCTTCGCCTCGCGCGGATGGCGAAGGCGGCGGCGTCGGATGCCGGCGCGTTCGCGTCGGACCGCTCGGTGCAGCTCCACGGCGGCATCGGCTTCACCTGGGAGAGCGACGTGCACATCTGGTTCAAGCGCCAGAAGCACACCGAGCAGCTGTTCGGGAACGCCGTCCATCAGCGGGCGCGGCTCGCGGACCTGCTCGACGCGGCCTGAGCCGAGCCGGGCGCGACGGGCGGCGCGAAGGCGCGGCGAAACGCGATTGCGCGCGTCGGCGCGCCGCCGCTATCCTCGCCGGACCGGAGCGCTCGTACGGAGCCGGCGTGCTCCGTCCGCCTCTCGTCTCTCGAGGTAGCCCATGTCCTTCGCGAATCCCCTCCGGGCGGCGCTCGCCGTCGCCCTGCTGCTCGGCGCCGTGGCCCCGGCCGCGGCCAAGCTCTGCGGCGGCGCGACGCCGTGCGCGTGCGGCGACCGGGTCGTCGAGGCGGCCGTCCTCCAGTCGGACCTCGGCCCGTGTCCCGGCTCGGGCCTGATCGTCGCCGCCCCGGTCGTGCTGGACTGCGCCGGGCACACGATCGCCGGCAACGACACCTCGAACGCCAAGTTCGGCATCCACCTCGACCGCGTCACCGGCGCCGAGGTGCGCAGCTGCCGCGTCACCGCCTTCCGGCGGGGGCTGCGCATCAACGGCGGCAGCCGCAACCGCCTCTCGGGCAACGAGAGCTTCGCGAACAAGTACGGGATCGACCTCGCCGGCGGTACCTCGGCCAACGAGCTCGCCCAGAACCTCGTGCGCGACAACCGCGACGAGGGCGTCCACCTCGGCGGCTCGAGCGGCAACCGGATCGTCGGCAACGAGCTGCGCTACAACAAGCGCGAGAACCTCTACCTGCTGAGCAGCCACGACAACTACGTGGCGGACAACGTCTCGCACCACAGCAAGCAGTCGGCGATCTACGTCAAGCACTCGAAGCGCAACGTCTTCGTGCGCAACGTCGTGCGCGACACGGCGCTCCAGCTGCGCGGCGACTCGACGCAGAACTTCTTCATCGACACGTATCTCAAGGGCAACGGCTACGTCCTGCAGGCCTACCAGGACGCGAACGGCTGGACCCACCCGCACGACAACGTCATGCTGCGCGACTGCATCCGCAAGACGGACTTCTGCTACCGCTTCACCGGCGCCCACGACAACGACGCGTACGCGGCGCGCACCGACGGGCGCTGCGACCCGCCGGTGACGCTCGCCGCGCAGGGCGGCCAGGAGGCCGTCGGCAACGACGTCGAGCTGCTTGCGCAGGGCTGCAACGACGATCCATTCTGAGCTGACGCTGCGCGCGCTCGTCACGGCCGTCGCGCTCGCGTGCGGCGCGGCGTGCGGCGACCGCGACGGAGCGCGGGACGCGAGCGCGCGCCCGAACGTCGTCTGGATCGTCGCCGACGACATGAGCCGCGAGGTCGGCGCGTTCGGCGACCCGCTCGCGCGCACGCCGAACCTCGACCGGCTGGCCGCCGAGGGCACGCGCTACGAGAACGTCTTCGCGACCGCCGGCGTCTGCGCGCCGAGCCGCGCCGCGCTGATCACCGGGATGTACGCGACCTCGATCGGCGCACACCACATGCGGAGCCTCGACGGCGGCTACCAGCCCGTGCCGCCGCCCGAGGTGAAGACCTTCACCGAGTACCTGCGCGCCGCGGGCTACTGGACGAGCAGCGCCGACAAGCTCGACTACCAGTTCAGCGGCGCGCTCGGCGACGCACGCCGCCTCCGGTGCCGTCGCTCGCCGGCGGCTCGTACGAGGCTGCGGTGACGGTCGCGCTCGACGTGCCGGCTCCGGGCGCGTCGATCGCGTGGACCCTCGACGGGGGCGACGACGTCCACTGGCGGCTCTACGGCGAGCCGATCGTGGTCGCGGCGAGCGCGACGCTGCGCGCCCGCGCCGTACGCTACGGCTGGGCGGAGAGCGACGAGATCCGGGCCTGCTTCGTGATCGCGTCGGCGCCGCCTGCCTGCCCGTGAAGGCTCGGCGATCGGCGCTCGCGGCGTCCGGTGCGGCGCTTCAGCGCGCGGCCGCGGCGTCGGCGGTGTGGACGGCCCAGGCGGCGGCGGTGAGCGTCGGGTTGCAGCCGAGCCGGGTCACCAGGAGCGCGACGCCCGCGACGTAGAGCGCCTCGACCCCGAAGACGCGGCCGTGAGGGTCGGCGACGCCGGTGCCGTCGTCGCGCGCGGCGGCGCGGCACGTGCCCATGAGGTGCGCGAAGCCGAGCTCGAGCCAGGCGGGCTCGCAGCCGGCGCGGAAGCGGCCGAGCGCCGCAGCGAGCGCGCGCACGTCGTCTTCGATGGCGCCCATGCGCGCGTGCTCGGCGGCCGACAGCGGCACGTCGAACGCGAGCGAGCCGTCGTTCGATATGCGCATGCCGCGCGCCGGATCCGGGTCGAGCGGGCAGAAGACCTGCACCTCGACGAGGCGTAGCTCGGCGAGCCCGCGCTCGGGTGACGCCGCGGCGCCCGGGTTGAAGTCGCGCGGCACCATCGTTTGCCAAGGCGCGTCCGCGGTCGGCGGGATGCGCAGCCGGGGCGGCGCGTCGTCTTTGGCGACGTCGCGCACGAGCTCCTCGTCGAGCTGCCGACCACGATCGCTTGCCGCTCACGGCTCATCGCCGACGGGCGGCGCGGGCGCTTCGCCGCGCCGCCCGTCGCGCCGCGACGGTGCACGGGCCGCCGCTGCGGCCGCGCCCTCACTTCGCCGGGTTGTCCTGCTTCTCCTGCTCCATCGCCTCCTTCTTCAGGCAGGCGTTGATGCGCTCGACCGGCACGTTGAGCTTCTTCGACAGCATGTCGACGCTCGTGCCGCCGCCGGTCTCGTCCATCGCCGCCTGGATCTGGTCGCAGCTCATCTCCTTGCCGGCCGCCTTCTCCTGGTGCTGCTCCGCGAGCGCCGTTCCCGCGCCGAGCAGCATCGCCGCCGCGAGCACGACCGCCGTTTGCCTGCGCATGTTCCCTCCTCCCCGGGCAAGGTGGCCCGGACCGGCGCCGGTTGTGCCCCAGCCCCGGCGAGGCCGCAAGCGCGGCGTGGACAGCGGACTGGGCGTCGTGGCACGGTGCGCGCGTGGGCGCGCTCGCCGACGTCGACTTCGGGACCGACCCGCTCGCCGGCGAGGATCTGCACCGCCACATGGCCGTGCTGCGCGAGTCGGCGCCGCTCCATCGCGTGCGCTTCTTCGGCGGCACGGCGCTGCTCGTGACGCGCTTCGCCGACGTGCGAGAGGCGTTCCGCGACGACGAGGGCCTGCCGGGCGGGCCGACGTATCGCATGAGCACCGAGCCGGTCGTCGGGCGGACGTTCATCAGCATGGACGGCGCCGAGCACCACCAGCACCGCAAGCTCGCCATGCCCGCGTTCCAGTCGGGCGCGATCGCGCGCTTCAACGAGCACGCGCTGGTCGACCTGGTGCACGAGCTGATCGACCGCTTCGCCGCGCGCGGCTCGGGCGACCTGGTCGCCGAGCTGACCGGCGTGCTGCCGTACTACGCCATCACCCGCAAGCTCGGCATCCCGCGCGCGCGCGACGAGGACATGCGGCGCTGGGCGGATCGCATGCTGAGCTACCCGCGCGACCCGCAAGGCGCGCTCGCGGCGGCGGCCGAGTTCTCGCGCGTGCTCGCGCCGCTCCTCGCCGAGCGGCGCGCGGAGCCGCGCGACGACCTGGTCTCGGCGCTCGCGCACGCGGAGCTCGAGGGCCAGCGGCTCGCCGACGACGACGTGCTGTCGCACGTCCGCCTGCTGTTCGCGGTCGGCGCGACGACCACCTCGCACGCGATGGGCAACCTGCTCGCGACGCTGCTCGAGCGCCCGGAGCTGCTCGAGCGGGCGCGTCGCGAGCCGGCGCTGCGCGCGGGGCTCGTGCACGAGATGCTGCGCTTCGAGGGCCCGCTCGCGACGCTCCCCCGCCTGGTGACGCGGGACGCGACGATCGGCGGCGTCGCGGTGCCGGGCGGCAGCGTCCTGCTGCTCGGCCTCGCCTCGGCGAACCGCGACCCGCGCGTGTTCGACGAGCCCGACCGCTTCGCGCCCGAGCGAGCGCCGCAGGACGTCCTCACGTTCGGCTTCGGCGTCAAGTTCTGCCCGGGCTCGCACCTCGCGCGCCGCGAGCTCCTCACCGCGCTCGACGCGGTCCTCGAGCGCCTGCCGGGGCTGCGCCTCGTGGAGCGCACGGGCGCCGCGCCCG
>JBFMAS010000449.1:0-4877 GCA_040755575.1 Thermodesulfobacteriota bacterium | reverse complement strand
CGGGCGTCGGGGTCGGCTTGACGGTCGGCTTCGGCGTCGGCTTGGCCGTCGGCTTCGGCGTCGGCTCGACGCCCGGCGTCGGCGCCGGCACCGGGTCGCCGCTGTCGACCTCGGTCAGCACCACGTCGTCCGCCCACAGCGTTCCGGGTCCGTCGAGGCGCGCCGCGACGCGGACGTATGCGGTCCCCGCCGGAGCGGTGCCGCTCACCTGGACGCGCGTCCAGTCGCTGGTGCCCGACACGCGCGTCACCGAGGAGCGCGTGGCGAGGTGCGTCCACGCCGAGCCGTCCCAGAAGTTCAGCGCGACCGACGCCTCGTGCGCGACCCCGGCCGTCTTCAGCCAGAAGCTCGCCGAGTAGCTGCGGCCGGGCTTCGCCTGGATGCGCTCGTTGCGGCTGAGCCAGCGCGACAGCTTGCCGGCCGCCTGCTTGGACGTGATCTTCACCGAGCGCGCGCCGCTGCGGTAGGCGTCCGCGCCGCGCGTGAACGTGGTCTCCGCCGGCGCATCCGCGTGCGTGAAGTAGTCGGGCGCCGGGTCGGCCTCGAAGCTCGGATTCGGCGCCATGTTCGGCTCGCTCGGAGCCGGCGCGGCCGTGACGAAGCGCACCGACGGCACGCGGTAGCGCTCGGCGGGCGTGTTCGTCTGGCGCGCGACGAACTGGGGCAGCGAGCCCACGAAGTCGGTCACGGGCGTCCGGTGGACGTACTTCGACGGGTCCGAGCCCGCCGGCACGTCGAGCATCAGCCGGTACTCGACGCCGGCGCGCAGCGTGATCGCCGGAGCCGCGAGCGCTCTGTACGCGGGCGACCACTCGCCGCTGCGCGCGACCTGCGCGAACGTCCCGCTGCCGACCTCGGCGCCGGACGGTCCGAGCATGCGGAAGCGCGGCAGCACGCCTCGGTTGCGCACGTCGAGCCGCGCCACCACCCACGTGACCGTCGTGTCGGTCCGCGGCGTGAAGCTCCACGACAGCGGAGCCTTGGTGGTCGAGATCGGCTCCTGGTCCACGTCGTGGTAGGGCTGCCCCCACAGGCTGCCGTCCGCGAACTGCAGCACGAAGACCGGCTCGAGCGTCGGGCCGCGCTGCTGCAGCGGCTGCAGCGTCGTCTCGGAGCGGAGGGTCGCCGACCAGGGTGCCCCGCTCGGCGGGTCCTGCGTGTGCTTCATGAAGCACAGCCGTGACTTCGGGTTCCCGCCGTCCGGCGCCGCCGAGATCGTCAAGTGGTAGTCTTCGCTGCCGATCAAGGCGTTGCCGAGCGGCACGAAGACCCATGGCGAGCTGGTCGGCCCGAACTCGCGCTGCGCGATGGCCTGCCCCGAGGGCAGCCCGCCGGCGTCGCTCTCGAGCCGCACGACGAAGCGGTCGGCGTCCCTCGCGACCAGATTGCGCGGCTCGAAGCGCAGGTGCACCCCGGCCACCTTGCGCGTCCCGGGCGAAGAGAACTTCACGTCGACCATCTCGGACGCGCCGGCGCGGAGGCGGCGGCACATCGTGCCGTCACCCCACGCCGGCTCGCCCGACAGCGTCGGCGCAAACGCCTGCGCGTTCGCCGCCACTCCCCAACACCACCACCCCACGACGAGCGCGAGCACACGTCGAGCGTCGAAACCGTACATCCCCACAAACCTCCCCAGAACACCCCTGCGATCGCGCGACGTGGCGCGGTCGCGGCCGAAGAGCAGCCCGCATGCCAGACGCGATCCATCCCGCGCTCCGCATCGTTGCTGATGCGGCAGGCCGCGGGCCCCGCGGATCGCGTCAAGCCCATGACGCTGCGACGCCTGGATGTCGCCCCGTGCTCTGCGTCGCCAGCGCGACGGGACCTGGACGTTGGAGGAGAGAAACCGGTCTTCGGACGAGAACGGAAGAAGCGGAAAACGTCTTCGCCGGCGCCGTCAGCGCCGGCTTTGCTTGACAGCTGCGATGTTGTCGATGATCAGCCGCCTCCGGGCGCACGGCGCCCGGGACGGCGCTACGAGATCACGCGAACGGACCTCGTTCCGTCACGGATCCGCACCTGCGCAGAGCGAAATGAAGGGGCCATGATGGTTCCTTTCGTTCTGGTCGAAGAGTCGTGCGCCCCGCACCCATCACTTCGAGGCGTGCGACTCGTTCAGCGCCGCGGACTTACTCAATCGAATCGAGCGAAGTCAATACGCTTTGAGCGATTTCATCCGCTTCGTGCGTCGCTGCAGTGCGGCGAAAAGCGTACAAAAATACAAAAGTTGTACGCCTGCCAGGGGGCCTGCTACGTCCGGCGGGCGCCCGGTCAAAACAAGATCCGCTCGCGGACGCAAGTGCGCCGCCCGCACGCGCACCGCGTCGGCGGGCGAAGCGATGCCGAGGTCGACGATCGAGCGTGACGGCAAGCACAAACGGACGCGAGCACGTCGCGCGCCGGCGCGGCGCTCCGGCGGGTTGCGAAGCGCGTAGTGCTTGCGCGCGTGCACGAGCGGCGCGAGCCGAAAAAACCTCGCCGCTCGCGCCCGCGGCGGCGACCGGATACACGACACGGAGAGTGACGACCGACGAGCAGCACCTCGCGGACGAGCTGGTCGCGACGCTCGAGCGCGCCGCGCCGCGTCCGCTGTCGATCGCCGACCTGGCACGGCGGCTCGAGCTCGAGCGCTACGACCGCCGTCACCTGGTCCGCCTGCTCGAAGGCGAGGTCGAGCGCCGCCGGCTGCGTCGCATCGGCAAGACGCGCTACCAGTTCCTTCGTCCCGTCGACGTGCAGCGCGTCGCGCGGCGTCCGGGCGCCGTTCAGGGCGACGGGCGTGCGCGGCACGAGCGCACGCCGCTGCGCGAGCGCCGGGGCCGCGAGGCGACCGTCGAGGGCCGCTACAGCCGAACGCGCAGCGGGTATGGCTTCGTCGCCGTGCTCGGCGAGGAGGCGCGCGACTACCCGAGCGACGTCTTCATCCCGGCCGCGAGCGAGGGCGAGGCCCTGCACGGCGACGTCGTCGAGGCGAGGATCGTCAGGCGCACGCGCGGGGGCCCGCGCGGCGGCGATCGCACGGTCGGCGAGATCGTACGGGTCGTGCGCCGCGCGACGCAGGTCGTGATCGGCGAGCTGCGCAGAAGCCGTGCGCCGCGCCTGCCGGGCACCGGCGGACGGGCGGCGCTGCCGTGGATCCTCCTGCCGGACAGCGACCTGCTGCCGGCGTTCGCCGTCGAGGGCGGCGTCGCGCCGCGGCCCGAGGACGACGGCCGGCTCGCCGCCGGGCGCGTGATCCGCGGCCCGGCGCCGCCGCGTCCGCCCGCCGTGTCGCTCGAGCGCGTCCTCGGCGACGCGACCGACCCCGAGGTGCAGTTCCTCACCATCGCGCTCGAGCACGGGCTGCGCATCGAGTTCCCCGCCGAGGTGGCGGGCGAGGCGGAGCGCTTGCCGCTCGACCCCGACGCGGCGGACTTGGCGGGCCGCGAGGACCTGCGCGCGCTGCCGTTCGTCACGATCGACGGCGAGACGGCGCGCGACTTCGACGACGCGGTGTGCCTCGAGCCCCTCGCGGGCGGCGGGCAGCGCCTCTGGGTCGCGATCGCCGACGTCTCGCACTACGTCCGCCACGGCTCGGCGCTCGACGGCGAGGCGACCCTGCGCGGCACGAGCGTCTACTTCCCCGACCGCGCGATCCCGATGCTGCCCGAGCGGCTGTCGAACGAGCTGTGCTCGCTGAAGCCCGAGCGCGAGCGCCTGGTCATGGTCGCCTGCATGGACTACGACCGCCACGGCGAGCGCCACCGGGCGCGCTTCGCCCGCGCGGTGATGCGCAGCCGGGCGCGCCTCACCTACACGCAGGTCGCGGCGGTGCTGTCGGCGGCGGACACGCCGCAGATCGACGCGTGGCGGGCCGAGCTCGGGCCGCTCCTCGAGCAGCTCGGCCGCATGCGCGACCTGATGCAAATGCTCTACGCGCGGCGCATGGCTGCGGGCTCGCTCGACCTCGACCTGCCCGAGGCGCTGGTCGACCTGTCGGAGGAGGGACGCAGCATCGGGCTCAGGCTCTCGCAGCGCAACGACGCGCACCGCATGATCGAGGAGTTCATGCTCGAGGCGAACCAGGCGGTGGCGCGCTTCCTCGAGGAGCAGGGCGTGCCGTTCCCCTACCGCATCCACGAGCCGCCGAAGCCCGACGACGTCGACGCGCTGAACGACTTCCTGGCGGCCTTCGGCATGCACGTCGCCTACCGGAGCACGGTCGAGCCGCGCGACGTGCAGCGCGTCCTGCGCGACGTCGCTGCGCATCCGCTGACCACCGTGCTGTCGCGCCAGGTGCTGCGCGCGCTGACGCAGGCGCGCTACAGCACCGAGAACGCCGGCCACTTCGGGCTCGCCTTCGCGAGCTACTGCCACTTCACCTCGCCGATCCGGCGCTACCCGGACCTGCTCGTGCACCGCCAGCTCGGGCTCGTGCTCGACGGTGCCGCCGACGAGGCGCGCGGGCGGGGCGGGGCGCTCGAGCCGCTCGCCGACTCGAGCTCGCAGCGCGAGCGCGACGCGGTCGGGGCCGAGCGCGCCATGCTCGACCTCAAGAAGGCCGAGTTCATGCTCGACCACCTGCTCGAGCCCGAGCCCGCGACGGTGGTCGGCGTCGCCCCGTTCGGCTTCTTCGTCGAGCTCGAGGCGTATCCCGTCGAGGGCCTGGTGCGCGCCGAGGACCTGCCGGACCGCACGGTGTTCGACGAGCGCGCGCAGATGCTGGTCGCGCGCGGCAGCGGCGAGCGCTTCCGGCTCGGCGACCGCCTGGTGGTCGAGGCGACCGACGTGTCGCTCAAGCGCCGCCAGGTGACCTTCGCGCTCGTCGAGCGGTTGACGTCCGCCGCGCCACCGCCGAGAAGGGAGCGCCGGCACGCCGAGCGCGAGGAGCGCGGCGG